>CAIZLM010000127.1 GCA_903933805.1 uncultured Bacteroidota bacterium
GTGTTCTACAGTGGCCGGGTCGTGTACGTCGAGCGGCTCAATGGCGAGAATTTTTCCGGCATCGTCCGCAATAAGCACCATATTTTCGAACGGTTTTGAAGAAATGGTATAAATTTTATCAGCAGTAATTTTTCGCATATACGTGGTACAATTAAATAGCCCGCAAAAGGTGGTTTTATACGGAGGTTAAAATGCTGCGAATGATTTTATTGGTGATGACAATAACTGGTTAGGCGGCTCGCTGCCTGACCCAAAAAGACCCATTTTTTTTCTCAAACGCAACCACCTAAACAGTTTTGATAATACAGCCATCGCTCAGGCACTACAAAGAACTGAAAATATCCCACGCAAACCGCGCGACGATACCCGCTATCACCACGATGAATACCTTTCTAATAAACCCATTGCCGCGCAACACCGCCATCCTACTGCCCAAGTAGGCACCCGATACATTGCAAACCATCATGGGCAACGCCAAGTGAAAAAGCACGTATTTGTGCATCAGAAAAAAAACCAAGGATGCAACATCAGCCACAACATTCACAATTTTTGAAATCGCAGAAGCTTTGAGGAAATTATAGCCAATGACACTTACAAAACTAAAAACCAACAAACTACCGGTTCCTGGCCCTATAAATCCATTGTAAAAACCCAGTACGGCGCCTACACCAGCTGACCACCATCCCAGCTGACCCGGCGGAACCTTGAGCTCGTCTATCTGCCCAAAATCTTTTTTTCGATAGGTGTAAATTGCAATCAGCACAATCAGAACAAGTATAACAGGCTTCAAGACCGATGAAGGCAGCAGACTTTGTACCGTGGCGCCAAAATAGGAAAAAATCGCAGCAGACACCCCGGCATAAAACACGGTGCGCCAAGGTATTGATACTGTTTTTGCATAATTCCAAGCCGCAACGGTTGTCCCAACAGCCGAAGCAAGGCGGTTGCTGCCAATGATGTTGGGTACCGAAAGTTGCGGATACAACACAAAAAATGCCGGTATTTGCACCAAGCCGCCGCCACCTACGATGCTATCAATAAACCCAGCCAAAAAGGCAAAAATGCAGAGTAGATAAATTTCCATCGCGCAAAGTACCACGACTTCCCAACTTGACGTTTGGGAAATCTATTCCACGAAAATGAATACGCACCGGAATACCACTAATTTTACCGATACTTAACACAAAAAAATCAGCAACCTGATGGGTTGCAAAAAAACATACCCATGGCCACCACTTGGTATAACGGAATTGTAAAAAAAATTGCCGAACAGGCGCCCAATGTCCGTACTTTTCACGTACAAGTACCGGAACTGCCCTCTTTGCCGTTTGAGGCCGGTCAGTTTATAACATTGGATTTGCCCATCGGTGAAAAGCGTCTGCAGCGGTGGCGCAGCTACTCCATTGCAAACGCGCCCGATGGTCGCAATGTGCTGGAGCTTTGTGTTGTTCGTTCCGAAGCAGGACTTGGAACGCGGTATCTGTTTGAAGACATCAGAGAAGGGTCTGTTTTAAAGTTTAAGGGTCCCGAAGGCGGTTTTATTTTGCCCGAAACCATTGACAAAGATTTGGTTTTCATCTGTACGGGTACGGGCATCGCGCCCTTCAGGAGTATGATTTTAGATATCATGCACCAGCATAAAGCACATCGGAGTATCCACCTGATATTTGGCGCACGGGAAGAAAGTGGTATCTTGTATCGTGCAGATTTTGAAGCACTGGCCCAAAAATCACCACTTTTCAAGTATGATATCGTCCTTTCTAAACAGCCAGAGTGGCCAGGATGGAAAGGGCATATACACCAAGTGTATCTGACAGAATACCCAAACCCGAGGGCTGATATAGCCTTTTACCTGTGTGGGTGGAGCAATATGGTGGATGAAGCGATGGAAAACTTGATGCAAAAGCTCGGCTATGACCGCGCTCAGATTCATTTCGAACTATACGGATGACCATTTTTAATGCGATATATTACGCTTTCCCCACTCAGTTGCTGGTATTGCACTTGCGCAACCACCTGGCTATTATTGTTTTATGGGGCATACTGATGGCCTTTGCGAGCGGCTTGGTCGGGCGGTTCGTGGGCATGCATTACCTGATGCTGACGCCTGAATACTGGGGGAAGGTGAACTTTTGGAGTTTTTTCATCACCGGTGCGGCATTTGGAGGAATGGTGATGATCTGGCACTTGACCACCTACCTCTTGTGCTCCAACCGGTTTCCTTTTTTGGCAACCTTGAGCGCACCGTTCACCAAGTTTTACCTGAACAACAGCCTCATACCACTCATTTTTTTAATTATTTTCCTTTCCGCCAGTGTCTGGTTTCAGTGGCACGATGAACTGACATCCAGCTCAGAAATCGTGTGGAACATCGCAGGATTTTTGATTGGCGCGGCTGCCATAACCGGTTTGTTGGCTGGCTATCTCCAACTGACCAACAAGGATATCTTTTCCCTCCAACATCCAATGACCTTTAGCCCGCGCCCTGGGTCAAGGATCCCCTTCTCTGAACAACGGCTGCCCTCGGTGCGGCAAATACAGTTGGGTGCAACCAGTTGGCGTGTTGACACCTACCTCACAGAGCGGCTGCATGTCCGGTTGGTGCGGAGTATAGCACACTACGACCCACGGGTACTGGAACGGGTATTCCGCCAGAACCACCTAAACGCCGTGGTCATACAGGGTGGCGCCCTGTTGCTGCTGATGGTACAAGGTTTTTTCCTAGACAGCGTCTGGTTGCGAATACCGGCAGCGGCCTCGATGTTTCTTTTGGGCAACATCGGCATCAGCCTGTTTGGCGCCGTAAAATTCTGGTTTCGACAGTGGAGCACCCTGGTCATCATCAGCCTGTTTTTATTGATCAACCTTTTTACAGGCTGGGGGTTCCTCAATTACAGAAACCAAGCCTATGGGCTCGACTACACCCGTGACAACCGGGCCGAATACAGTTACGCGGCCTTTGAAAAAATTGCCACCAACGAAACCATTGACGGCGACAAAGCAATGACCCTTCAGATGCTTGAAAAATGGCTTGCCAAAAACCAGACGCCACAGCATCCCCGCCCCAAAATGGTCTTCCTTTGTGTAAGCGGTGGTGGTATGCGCGCAGCGCTCTGGGCCATGCAAACCCTGCAAAAAACCGACCATGCCACCGGCGGTAACCTGCTCAGACAATCCGTCCTTATCACCGGCGCATCGGGGGGGATGCTTGGCGCCGCTTACGTACGAGAAGCCCTGTTGCAAAACAGCCAAGGCGATCGGCTTTCCCCACAAGAGCCCGCCCTCCTGGATGATATGGGAAAGGATTTGCTCAATCCCATTGGTTTTGCCATGGTTTCCAATGACCTGTTTTTCCCGTTGTCAACTTTTCAGGTGGGCAATTTCACCTATCGGAAAGACAGGGGGTACCTTTTTGAAAAACAACTGAATGAAAACTGCCATAGCTTTTTCTCAAAACCCCTATCAGCCTATCGGGATGCAGAAGCCAACGCCATTATTCCAATGATGGTGCTGTCGCCTTATATACTCAACGATGCCCGCAGGATGCTGATCAGTCCACTGGGTGTTTCGTATCTGATGAAACCTTCCATCAACCGGCGGTTGGCGTCACAGGTGGAAATTGATGGGGTAGATTTTAGAAGATTGTTCGCAGCGCAACAAGCAGATAGCCTTGCGTTCAGCAGTGCCTTGCGCATGAATTGTACCTACCCCTTCATCTTGCCCAATGTTTGGTTGCCAACCAACCCTGCCGTGGAAGCAATGGACGCCGGACTACGCGACAATTACGGAGTAGGATTGGCCATCCGATTTTGTCATGTCTTTAACAACTGGATCCAGGAAAATACCGATGGTGTGGTGTTTGTCCAGATTCGATGCTGGGACAAGGTGAGTGAAATTAACAAGAGCGACGAAAAAGGCATAGTTGACAACCTGCTTACGCCCGCAGCTGCCGTCAACAACATCACCGACACGCAAGATTTTGAGCAGGACAACGCGCTTTCCCTACTGGGCGATATTTTGGGGAAAAACCACATCGAATTGGTGCGATTCCACTACCATGCCGTTCAAAAAAAACGGGAGGCCTCCATGAGTTTTCACCTCAGCAAACAGGAAAAAATCGATTTACTGGAGTCCTTTTACGCCCCTGAAAACCAAGCGGCCCTCAAAGCCCTGAAACAGTTGTTACACTAAGCGCAGGTGGCGGGAAATGGCCACTTTTTTGTCTCCCACGCGAACCAGTTACTATCATTTTTTGATTTTTAAGGGCGCATCGTGGGACTACATGGCCGAAAAAAAGTGAAAATGGATCATTTTTAACCCGCAAATAAATTCCCAACACGCGCTAAAACCTACTCATGGCCTGCACCAGACGCTCCGGGAGTTCTTCGCGACAAGCCAACTGATAATCCTGATAAGAACAGGGTATCAACCGGTGGCGTTCGTGTTTGCGTTTTGTTGCAACAGGTACCTGCATCCACCAACGGCCGCTTTTGTTGCTTTTCCAAAAAGTCAGTTGGTAGTTTAATTTCGGAAAATCAACCACATATTCCGTCAATCCGGCCGTATCAGCCGGATAATCGCCTTTTCTGTTGAAAAATCCTTCCAAGAAATACCACAGCATTTGTGCCGCAGCCTGCGCGGTCTGCCCCTCCCGATCGCGGCCGAGAACATAGCCGTAAAGGCCAAACGAGGTGAGCTTGTCGCTCATCCCGGCATAGCGGCACAGCTGACAGGCTTCTTCTACAAAAAAACCAGCCGGAGAAGGACTGGCGACGCCCGGCGCCTCACCTTGTTTGAGTGCTGCCAAATGAAAACTGAGCATATCTGCATCGCGCAGCACGGGCTCTGTTTCCTCCATAGCTGCCCGCGATTTCCCAAGCCTCACGACATCAAAGTTGTTTTTTGCCATCAAATCAAGTGCCGCCGTAGAAGTTTGATGCGCCTGAAGGCCCAACAAACTGAGGTGAAACAAGAGGGGATGCCGGGGCGTTACAAGATGCCCATAGACGGTATCAGCGCGAAATATTTCATCCACAATGCTCAGGTTCACCAGTGATTTAGCGTCTTGGTACGCCAAAAACTGCGCGCGGGCGAACGCATCGTCACACCCCAATATCAAGGGAAAAACTTTGCCACTGAGCAGCTCGTAAATGACCGGAATCAACAGCGACGCTTCCGCCTTCCTCAAATTGCCCAGGTCGGCAACCGCAGAAGCCGGAAAAGGGGACGCATACCTGTAGAGTTGTTGGCGAACAGCATTCGCCTCCTGGTCGCCAACGCCTATGATGGCAACACGGACTTTCCGAAGGTCTGGGAAAAACGTGTGGTGTAAAAGCGTTTTTTTCCCGAACGACGTCTCAGGAAGGCTTTCGGCCCATTGGGCGAGTGAATCGGGGATGTTTTTCAACCAATTTTGCAGCATAGTGGCCCAAAAGTAAAGAGTTTTCCAAGGACGGTTTTAACGATTGCTTTTTAGCTACTTTTGCAGCGAATTTTTGCCTTAACCACTTACCAAAATCGTATTCATGGAATCCCTCCTCAACAAATACAGGGAGAAATCACCCGAAATTATTTTTGAATGGCACGACTCAGAAAGTGATGCTGAAGGTTGGATAGTCATCAACTCCCTGCGAAACGGCGCCGCCGGTGGTGGTACCCGTATGCGCAAAGGACTCACCCGTGACGAAGTAGTTTCGCTCGCAAAAGTGATGGAAATTAAATTCAGCGTCTGCGGACCAGCCATAGGCGGCGCCAAAAGCGGCATCAACTTTGACCCCAACCACCCCGATCGCCTCAAGGTATTGGAGCGTTGGTACCGGGTAGCACTCCCGTTGTTGAAACATTATTACGGAACTGGCGGCGACCTAAATGTGGACGAATTAAAAGACGTGGTGCCCATCACAGAAGCCCTGGGCCTCTGGCACCCGCAGGAAGGCATCGTACGCGGCCACCTCAAAGCCAACGAAGGCCAGCAAATCAACCTGATCGGGCAACTTCGATATGGCTGTACCAAAGTGGTGGAAGATCCTGAATTCCTGCCGGAAGGTGGCCACGCCAAACACGCCGTGGCCGATCTAATCACCGGATACGGCGTAGCTGAATCCGTCAGACACTTCTATGATTTGTTCCACCATACCACACCAGCAGGAAAGACGGCCATCATTCAAGGATGGGGCAACGTAGCTTCTGCCGCTGCTTGTTACCTGGCAAAAGAAGGCGTTAAGATTGTCGGGATCATTGACCGCGATGGAGGATTGTTGGAACCAGATGGCCTAAGCCTGGCACAAGTAAAAGAATTGTTCAACAACAAAGCCGGCAACAAACTGGCGGCAACCGGCATGCTCCCCTTTGCCACCGTCAACGAAAAAATATGGGACATGGGGGCCAATATTTTCATTCCGGGTGCGGCGTCTAAAATTGTTACCCCCGATCAAGCCGAACGGCTGCTGGCAAATGGCGTAGAAGTGATTGCCTGTGGAGCCAACGTGCCATTTACAGACGACGAAGTGTTTTTTGGCCCTACAGCCCGCCATACCGACGAATTCACCGCAGTTATCCCAGATTTTATCGCAAATTGCGGCATGGCAAGGGTTTTTGCCTACTTGATGCAGCCCGATGCTACCATGACAGATCAGGCAATTTTTGGCGATACATCCGCCACAATCCGCAATGCGCTCGAAGAAGTTTTAAAAAATAGCACAATTCCCCGAAAAATATCTTCATCTGCGCTATTTTTGGCCCTGAAAAAGTTGTGCATCTGAGTTCTTATGCCGACTATTGTCTTTTGTTTTGGTCGGCAAAAGCCTTTGTGCACTTCAATACAACAATAATTGCCCCATTACATCCTCGCAACAAAACTTGTTCACATTTATCAATTCAACAGAATCAACCCTATGATGGTTCGAAATCTATCTCTAGCACTCCTTCTCTCCTTTGCTTACATGAGCGTACAGGCTCAGGATGCAAAGCCTTACCGCTCTCTCACCCCTGCTGATCAGTGGGAATTGGGCGTTGACTTGGGTACGCCCATGATCGTCGGTGATATCGACGCAAAATTTCCGGGATTCGGTGGTGGTCTCCACGTGCGCAAAGCGTTTGACCACGTTTTCTCCTTCCGTGCCAACGCACTCTTCGCGTCCATGAAAAATGAAAACACCGGTACCAACGCTGCATCCTCTGAAACCAGCTGGAAATCCGGTAGCGCTCAAGTGGTTATGACGGTCAACAACCTTCGTTTCGACAAGCCTTTCCGCAAGATTGACTTCAACGTATTCGGTGGTCTCGGCTTTCAAAGCTTCAATACCACGGCAAAAAACGTTGTGCTAAGTGGTGGATCCACGGCAAACGAAGCCAAGTTCGACGGCACCAGCCCATTGCTCGAAGTTGGCGCTGGACTTGCCTACCGCGTAAGTCCTAAGTTCAACATCGGACTGGAATACACTTTTGCCCAAACATTCGGAAAAGATGGTGATTTGCTGGACGGCGATGAAAACGCTGGAAGCACCACCACCACCTACCGCGATGCTTTCCATTGGCCACACCTTTCCCTCAATTTTAACTTGGGCGGAAAAGACAAAGCCGGCAACAAAAAATCTGAGCCGCTCTACTGGGCAAATGCGCTCGGAACCACCAGCGATGCCATCACGGCACTGGAGGCCCGCCCAATCTATGACCCAACCGACACAGACGGCGACGGTATCATTGATGCCATCGACGATGAAGACAATAGCCCAGCAGGCGCCCGCGTAACCACCAAAGGAACCACGCTCGACAGCGATGGCGATAAAGTGGCTGATTACAAAGACAAAGAGCCTTACTCTCCTCCAGGTTATGCCGTAAATGCTGATGGTGTCGCTCAAGTACCAAAAGCCATCACCGAAGCTGATGTAAACCGTATCGTTGATGCGAAAATCGCAGCCATCAAAATGCCTTCTCCAAAGGCTTCTGAGTGGTTCCTGCCAAGCATCAACTTCAACGACAACCGCTTCAATGTTCGCTACTCTGAGTATGAAAAACTGTACCAAGTGGCTACCGTGTTGAAAAACAACCCTGATCTCAAGGTTGTCGCAGTGGGTAACACCGATGCTCGCGGATCTGAAGGCTACAACAACGTGCTGTCTTACAACCGCGCCAAAGAGGCCGTTGATATGCTCGTTTCTCAGTACGGTATCAGCCGCAACCGCATCATCCTCAACTGGGCTGGTGAAGGTTCCAAACTGATCCCAGGAGCCGGCTCCAACGCTTCCAACCGCCGCGTGGAATTCCGCGTAGCCAAAGGAGAAACCGAAATGGCCCGCCCTGAAGGCAAAGAAGCTGGAAAAGGCAACTTCAAAGGCAATAAAGACGCAGGTTATTAATCCTCGTTTTTAACCGTAAAAAAATGGGCAACTTCCAATTCGGAGGTTGCCCATTTTTTTGCTCGGCCACCTATATAACCTATGGTAACTGGTTAGGTGGTTGCGTCTGAGTCAAAAAAGTGGCCATTTTTTGCCAGACGCAACACAAGGCGATTCCTGTCGTTTTATGTTGCCACTCTTTTCAACAAAGGCACACTTTTTGACGTGATATTTTAGCGCCGCCTCATCCTGTGCGTATTTGTTGCTGACCCTCATTTTTTAAATCAGTCGATTATCATGCTGAATTCCAATCTATTGGCGGTTTCGTGCTTGTTGCTGAGCAGTGTGTATGTTCAGGCACCCAATGTAGCGCAGGGAACCCCTGACAACCTGAAAATAGTCGACAACGCTTTCCAAAACGGAGAGAAACTCACCTACAAAATTTACTACAACCTCAATTTTATTTGGGTGCCCGCTGGGGAGGTGACCTTCCGTGTACTCGACGAAGGAACACAATTTCACTACAGCGCAAAGGGACAAACCTATGATTCGTACGAATGGTTTTTCAATGTCAACGACCAATACGACTCTTGGGTAGATAAAAATACGCTGATGCCCAACTATTCTGAACGCTCCGTCAATGAAGGCGATTACCATATTTTTGAAAAAATCGCCTTCAACCAAAGCGCCAAAAAAACAACGGTGTGGCGGGCCAATATGCGCGGAGCTCCCGAGACAAAAACAGAACACGGGATCCAAGAACCCGTACACGATGTGTTGTCCATCCTCTATCAATTGCGCAATATTGATTTTGCCACCCAACCGGGTCATGCCATCCCCTTCAGGATTTTTATGGACAAAGAAGAGTTTCCGCTCTCCTTGCGGTTTGCCGGAAGAGATGACCACAAAAAAATACACGGCATGGGACGCTATAAAACAATCAAGTTCCAACCCGATGTGATCGCCGGAAACGTATTCAAAGAGGATTCCAAAATGTCCGTCTGGGTCTCAGACGACCAAAATAGAATCCCCTTGCTCATTGAATCCCCTGTATCGGTTGGCGCAGTAAAAATGGTGCTGAAGCAATACTGGGGCCTTAAATACGACTTTCTGGCAAAGGTTGATTGACTATCTCAATTCCAACAGTGCCACATTCTCAATGTGGTGTGTATGGGGAAACATATCCACCGCCTGCGATTTTAACACCGCATATTTTTCTGATAACAACAACAAATCACGGGCCTGCGTAGCAGGATTACAACTGACATACACCATGCGCGGCGCGGCCAGATCCAGCAAAAAGCGCACCGCTTTCTCATGCATGCCGGCCCGTGGTGGGTCGGTAATGACCACATCCGGTCGGCCATGCAAGGCAGCAAATTCCGGTGATAAGACATTTTTTACGTCCCCCGCGTAAAATATAGCGTTTTGGATGTCATTGAGACGCATATTCTCCGCAGCATCACCAATGGCTTCTGGCACCTCCTCTATGCCAACCACCTGCCTGCACTGCCGGGCTAAATACAGCGCAATACTGCCGGTACCCGTGTACAAATCATACACGTTCTCTGTTCCAGTCAGCCCGGCAAATGCTGCCGTAATGTCGTATAATTGCTTGCCCTGCCGGGAATTGGTTTGAAAAAATGACTTTGGTCCAATTTTGAACCGTAAATCACCCAAAACCTCGATCACGAACCCTTTCCCAAAATACGTGCGCATCTCCAAATCAAACATGGAGTCGTTCATCTTTGTATTGACGCAATACACCAAGGTCGTCAGGGTGGGAAACTGCGCTAATACAGCATCCAGGTAGCGTGAAATGGCCTTTTTGTCGTTTTTAGCGAAACTAACCAGCAACATGGCCTCTCCAATCGACGTGATACGCACCATTAGATTGCGCAAAAAACCGGTGTGTTGCCGCATATCATAAAACGCCAACTCCTGCTCCAGCGCAATGGCACGACAAGTATTTCGGAGCGCATTGGAAGGCTCGGGCTGCAACCAGCAGTGTTGAATATCAATGATTTTATCAAAAAAACCCGCGCGGTGAAATCCCAATGCATGGGTCGCATCAATATTGTCATTCCCCATCTCGTCCTTGGTGAGCCAGCGCCGATTGGCAAAACCAAATTCGAGCTTGTTGCGATAATACGTTGTCTCCGAAGCCCCTACAATGGGCAATATCTCACTGATTTCCACCTTGCCAATGCGCAGCAACGCGTCTTCAACAACCTGCTGCTTGTGGCGCAACTGAGCCTCATAGTCAAGATTTTGCCACTTGCATCCACCACAAACGCTGAAGTGCTGGCAAAATGCCGCAATACGGTCAGGAGACGGCGTAACAATCCGATCCGTTAAACCTTCTGCAAAGTTGCCTTTCTTCTTTTGCACGTACACATCCACCACATCTCCAGGCACCGCGCCTTCTACAAATACCGTCAGACCCGTGCTGGTGCGACCTACGCCTTTCCCGCGATCTGCAATGCCGTGAATGGGCACCTCCGGGATGATAAAGTGTTTGTTTGCCATGTTGTGATGAAAGGTGATAACTTAGGTGGTCACGATTGAGTAAAAATAGTAGACCTTGTTGGGCCAGACCGCGTACCACCCAACCAGTTACTGTAAAATAGAAGCTCAAAAGTAGGCAACAAGCACCGCTTTTCAGTCGTTTAATATCTACCTAAGCGTGTTTCTTGTATGATAAAACATGTCGCAATTGGTTGGTTGGTCGCGTCTGTGTCAAAAAAGTGGCCATTTTTGGGCCAGACCGCTGCCTACCAACCAGTTACTTTCTGCGTTAACATTTCTTTTGATCCCGAGGATGAATACTTTTGCCTTGGAATGCGTCTTGTTTTTATCACCGCCTAAAACCATTTTCGAAAAAGTTGTATTGGCGCCACTACGAAGGCGGCGCTGTGCCGGGTGCAATAAGGCTCATTATTTTACCAGACACAACCACGCAATCAGGTCGTGTTTTGACCTAACTACAACCACCAGACGATCCAAATTAAGTGATATGAAACAGCAATTTTTTTGGGCGATGACACTTCTGGCCACCGTTCAGATACAGGCCCAATCCGGACCTGCTCCGGCGCAAGACACCCTCTACCAAGGAGGGGCTTGGGCCCGGTTGGAAATAGAAAATGGGGACTCAACCTTTGTGATGGCCCTGAGACCGGTAAAAATTGCCGCTCGTCGGGCATTTAAAGATTTAGACGAGCAACGGCAGTTTTGGCTTTATACCCGTTCCGCCCGCAGGGTATATCCCTATGCCCTGCAAGCCATTGGCCTCTATGAGGCCATTCAAGACGAAACCCAGGATATGAGCCGCCGAAAACGCAAACGCTTCATCCGCCATGAACACCAGGAGCTCAAGGAAGACATGACGGAAACCCTGAAAAACCTGTCCAAAACCGATGGAAAAGTGCTGATCAAAATGATTGAAAATCAACTTGACAAACCTTTTTACGAGGTCATTCGGGAAACACGCGGAAGCTTTACCGCAACCTACTGGAATACCATGAGCAAAATGTGGGGCTACGACCTGAAAGATGGGTACCATCCGGGCGAAGATATCCTACTCGACGACGTGCTGCTCGACTATGATTTTGGCAACCCCTATACCTTGTACGGCAATTGATGCCATCCCCGTTTCATGTTTGAGTAAACAGTTAACGCTGTCTGATCCCTAAAAGACCCATTTTTTCGGAACAAAAGAAGTTATTTTGGATATTGCCA
>CAIZLM010000128.1 GCA_903933805.1 uncultured Bacteroidota bacterium
ATCGCAGCCGTAGATTATTCGATAGACTGAGCGCTACACAATCGGCCACTTTAGACACTATGAAATCTTTTCAACTGGATAATTTCAGCCAAAAAGCCGCTGATGCACTTCCTGTAATGTTGAATTTGCTCGATAAAAGCGCCCTCAACCAAGAAGAAATTAAACTGGTGGAAGTCATGCAAGCATGGCATTACAACTATGATGCTGATCAATTGGCGGCAACGTTGTTTGATTCTTGGTGTGATTCCTGTTACGTATTGACTTGGGATGAAATGGATGTGGTTCGAAAGGCCAAGAAGCCCATACTGTATCCCGATGGTTGGCGCTGGATTGAAATGATGAAAAATGACAACAACAGTGCCTTTTTTGATATCTTAGATACCCCTGTCCGGGAAACAGCCAAAGATGTTGTCTTGCAATCTTTCAAGAGAATGGTGGGTTATTTTCAGAAAAATCCTGACAAAAAAACTGCTTGGGGATCCTCCAGGCCATTCGCCATCAAGCACCTCGCCATGATTGACGCCTTTAGTCGGCTTGACCTAAAACCGGGCGGCTGTAAATCGGCGCCGAATGCCGTTAGCAGGGCCAATGGCCCCTCTTGGAGAATGGTGGTGTCTCTCGACGACCAGGTCACGGCCCAAGGGGTATTTCCGGGTGGACAATCTGGTAATCCAGGGAGTCATTGGTATGATAACATGGTGGATACCTGGGCAAATGGCGAGTATTATGCGCTGTTGTTTTTGAAATCCCCGGAGGAAATTTCCGATAGAATTATGGCCAAACAAACTTTCTCTCCCCATTAACCAATCAATATCAACCTGTTCGATGATGAAAAATTTCATTTTTTCTGCGCTGCTTATCTTCATATTGGGCAACCTTTGCGGTTTTGGATTGCCCTGGTGGGCCATTGCACCCATTGCGGCTGTTGTTGTTTGGTTGTTTCCTCAGACTGGTTTGAGTGCGTTTTTAGCTGGATTTTTGGGCGGAATGCTGTTGTGGGGACTTCACGCCTTCCTGTTGAACAGTGCCAATGAGGGTGTGTTTTCTGCTAAAATTGGTCAGATATTCCAAGGATTAAGCAGCAACAACTTGCTCTTAACAACGGCATTGATGGGTGGGGTTCTTGCTGGACTTGGTGCGCTAACAGGCCAGTGGGCCAATGATTTAAGGGCTAATACGGAACCTAAGGACTACTATACGCGTCGAAAAAAAGGCAGGTATAAGTGATGCAGTGTACATCATTGGGTCAAATTTTGCAGGAAACTGGTTTGGTGGTCGCGTCTGAGACAAAAAAGTAGCCATTTTTTGCCATACAGCGTACCACCTAACCAGTTACTTTTATAGCAACCATACGCAACCAATTACAAGCATAAAAACATCTAGTTTTATCATTCCATGGACCAGATTCAGACAGTTGAAACAGATATCATCATAATTGGAGCGGGTCCAGTGGGGTTGTTTGCCGTATTTGAGGCTGGATTACTGAAACTGCGTTGCCATATTATCGATGTGCTTCCGCAACCTGGGGGACAACTCACGGAAATTTATCCCAAAAAGCCTATTTACGATATTCCAGGGTACCCCAGCGTTTTGGCGGGTGATTTGATTCAAAATCTGCTCCGCCAAATTGAACCGTTTAAGCCCGGGTTTTCTCTGGCAGAACGCGTTGAATCACTTGATCAACAATCAGACGGTCGTTGGTGTGTCACCACCAACCGCGGCAAGCGGTACACAGCACCAGTTATTTTCATAGCAGGCGGATTGGGTTGTTTTGAACCACGAAAACCGCCCATTGACAATATCACGGCTTTTGAAGAAAATGGTGTGGAATATTTTGTCCGAAATCCTGAAATGTTTGCGGAGAAGCGGGTGGTGATTGCCGGAGGTGGTGATTCTGCATTGGACTGGACCATTTACCTGGCCAATATCGCCAAAGAAATAACACTGATTCACCGGCGTACTGAATTTAGAGGCGCGCTCGACAGTGTTGAAAAGGTGCAACAACTGGAACATTCCAAGAAAATTAGGGTGGTTACCAACGCACAAGTTGTTGGGTTAAAAGGTGACAAAAAACTTGAATTTGTTGATATTCAACATGATACAGAAGGCTTGTTTTCACTTGCCACGGATTTTTTCATTCCGCTATTCGGCCTGACACCCAAGCTTGGCCCCATTGCAAACTGGGGTTTGGCCATTAATAACAACGCCGTGGAGGTCAATACATTTGATTATGCGACCTCTACACCGGGTATTTTTGCCATTGGCGATATCAATACCTATCCTGGAAAACTCAAGCTCATCCTGTGCGGTTTCCATGAAGCAACCTTGGCCTGCCAATCCGCTTTTAAAATTGTGCACCCTGACAAAAAACTTTCTTTTAAGTACACGACGGTTACCGGTATTGAAGGCATGGTCCCGTCATAATGTTGTAGTATGGATACGATTACCGTAACGGTTATTGACCGGGGAAATACCTCCAACACGCTGGAGGCTCCAACTGATATTGGATTAAATATCATGGAGTTGTGTAAAGTGTATGAATTGCCGGTTGCAGGCACCTGCGGTGGTATGGCCCTCTGTGCCTCCTGCCATGTGTATGTGCTCAGTGAGCATGAACTCCCGCCTCCGACGGATGACGAATTGGCCATGTTGGACGCTGCTTTTTTTGTTCAATCCAACAGCCGCCTAGGATGCCAACTGAAAATTAAAGAGGAGATGAATGGGTTAATCTTACAATTAGCCCCAGTGGAGGCATAAAACCCAGCGTTTTACGCTAAGAAGTAAGTAGTGCTGTAAATTACACTTCAAGTAACTGGTTAGGGTGGTCGCGTCCAAGGCAAAAAAGAGGCTATTTTTTGCCAGACAAGGCGTATTTTTGTAGTCCGTAGCAGCGCTACGGTCAAAAAAATACGCAAAGAATGGCGGAAAATGGGCCTTTTTTGGCCAGACAGCGTGCCACCTAACCAGTTACCACTTCAATAAGTGTTCGGTAATCGTCCCAGCGGGCATCTTCTGTCTTCATTTCCAACAAATCAAACAATTGGCCTTCATAAAGCGCTTCCAATGCGGGGGCTGTGCGTGTCGTTCGCAGTTCAACCATGCCATTTTCAATTTGCGACATTCGCCAGGCATGTGTTTTTCCCATTTTATCAAAAATTGCGTCACAAGCAGCGCCATGCTCAGCGCTGTTGCCGGATACAGTTGCTTCACGGAATGCATTGTTGTTTCGGGCGACAATCTTACCATCTTCCAACACAAAGTAAGCGGTATGCGGCCAGATATCAGTTTCGGAGAGCATTTTTGCATACAACACCAATTGTAAGTCTTCTCCATTGACAATCAATTCTTTGCGCCATCGGCTCCCGCCCCATTTTAGGTCGACAATGGCTTGTTCATTACCTCTGGTAAGTACAAGGTCGGCTTTCCCACGCACTGGCATGGCGCCAATAAAGCCTTGCAGCACTTTTTCTGTTTGAGCTACTGTCCATCCGTTTGAATGAATAATGGTAACCAAACTCCAGGCAGCATTTTTGACGCGGTTTAAAAAAGCCGTACGTTCTTGCTCCATACCGTACATCAACAGGGTTGCACCTTCCCTTGGAAGCAATATTTCAGCTTGATTGTTCACCCACTGATGAACTGTTTCTCGGGTATGTTCGCTGATGTTTTCTTGTAAAATTTTTTCAAAAAAACGGTGTGACAGGTTGCCAAGGAGGGTTGTTTCTCCGGAAATTCGGAGTAAGTATGGCGGAAACAACCTGAGTTTTTGCCTAAAAAACCACCGATGGGGATAATAAAACAAGCTTTCTAGATTTGTGGGTGTTTCGTACTCCGATGGCGTTACGTAGCTTGGTTCGGTGAGCTGCAGGTGTGTGCGGGGAAGCTGGTCGTTTCGGGTGGATAGTAATTGTCTTGCAGGGATACGCAGCTTCGAAGCCAGTCTGTCAAGATCCTGCTTTTTGTTCAGGTTGAATACCGTGGCGCCAAATTTGGCTCCCAAGGACGCCTCTAGATCAGGCATCAACAAGCTGGGCTGAACTTCCGCACCATCAACTTGCTCCGGCACCACCACGATGAGCCGCTTATTTGTCCATTGAAATGGTCGTCGTTGTAACAACTGTATCAATTGACTCTGAACACGGGGCGACTGAACAAAGACGGCTTGTTCTTCCAGCCATTGACGTTCTTCTTTGCGCCATTTATCCGGTGGTGGTGTTTCATTTTGCTCGATGAAGTTCCACCAAATCAGGGTATCGATGGGGGCTGCAATCGCGCCGGGTTTGTGAAAAAAATCAAAACTTCCCTTTTCTGCAGGAGCCAACTGGACAGATGATGCTTCAAAAATTGTTCGCACAATGCGTTCAAGTTCTAGGAATGTTATTCTTTGCTCGGGCAGTTCCTCTAATAGTGCATGAATACGTCGGGCTTGTTCCGCCATAGCCAACAGCGAGTGGTTGGTTCCACCGGTTTCCTCAAAATGGGATTTGGCCCATTCCTGAAGAAAAAAATACAGCATCATCGCGTCGCGTTTCGGGGCTGATTTATCGATAGGGTAGCGCTTTCTATCAAACCAAAAGTTGTATTGCCTGCGTGATTCCTCCGGAACTTCAGCCTTTTCCAAGTAGCCAAAAACAGCGGCAAACCAGTTATCACTAAAAAAACCGGGTTTTTCTGCCATAATACGGGCTATTTCACTGGCCAATTCTGGGTCAAGGGGTATATTGGGCAGGGTCAAAAATTCCATGATCTTATACACGTCCACGGGCTCCCAAATAAACGCGGGCGCCAGTTTTAACACCTGCAAGGAAGGTCTTGCCAAAGAGGCAGATTGAATACCCATCGCTGAAAAACCCTCACTGATCAACGATTGTTCTAGTGCAAGACTTGGCTGAGGAGCCAAAAAAGTCGGTTTTAGGGGTTGGTTGTCCCGCAACAGTTGGGCAATAAAGGTCGCAGCATCGCTGTCGCGACGACCGTGTAAACATACGATGTCAATATTGGGGGCAAAGTCAGGATGGGGCGGTTCAACGGTTTCAATACTTTGATGCGGCTTCGAGTGTTTCAACAGTGCCAACAGTCGTTGAATGTGCGGCTTTTGTAGGTGCTCCGGTTCGTACAGCAACAGCTTTTTAATCGGTACCGGTAGCTGCTTCATTCGATGGAGTACTTGCTCAAACCGATCAGCATAACCGAAAGCTGAGGCAGACAACGACGCATTCAATATTTTCTTGCGAAAAAGCACTTCTACCTCGGCGAGCGTGCGAAGTCGTGCCGGCATCTGGTCAAATAGCTCGAAATTCCAGCCTGCCAGCAACAGTTCATCCCGCCAGCCCAGCAAAAACTCGGCGGTAGCAAAACGATCAGCTTCAAACGATTGCCCATAAAAAGTATCACTGAATTGTCCAAGCGACTGACGATAAAGCTCAATGCGCAGAAAATCCGGGTTAATTGGATACCCGCTTAGCCCCAATTGTTCCTCCAGCCAAAGCAATAGTTTGTTCGGACCGGCGAATAAAACACCAATATTGGCTGCTTCTTGGCTGTGATAAACGTGGCCGTCAAAATCGTTTCCAAAATGAATCGTCATGGTATGACAAAAGTAATCTTACAACTTACCTTTGTCGCACTTTTTCCAAACAATTTTTGAAATGGACAACAACGAAGTAGTGAAAAGCAGCGATATCACCCTGCGGGTGGGGCTCAACGCGGAACAAGTTCCTGTACGCATCGAATGGGGTGCGAGCGACCGCAATGGCGGGGCACTCGAGGAATGTAAAGCCATTGCGGTGGCACTTTTCGACAAGGAACACCGGGATACACTTCGGATAGACCTTTGGACAAAAGAGATGCAGGTGCTGGAAATGGATCGATTTGTATATCAAACATTGCGTTCGTTGAGCCAAACGTATTTGAAGGCAACACAGAACAAGGAATTGGCAGAAGAAATGGCCAAATTCGCCCATTTTTTTGGCCAAAAAACGGAAATTATTCCTGCGGATGAAAAATAGTAACCGACAGGGTTGGGCGCTGTGCCGGCCCCAAAAGGTCCATTTTTTGTTTTAGAAATAATTAGCAACCTTCATGTGGGTACTTTTATTGGATGATTTTTTCCACTTCGTAAATGGAATTTATTTTTCCAGCAAACAGGCAATAAAAGGTCGGCTTTTGGTGCAGTAAGGCGATTTCTGTTGGGCGACCATCGTCTATGTGGCTGGACTTTAGCTTAGATTTTATGGTAAAATAGGAAAAAAGGTGCTCAAATCGAACCGAATCTGAAAAATATTGCTGCATTTGCGACAACATTTTTCTGGCATTGGTGGTAGGTTTTCGGATACATTCGGTACAAATTCCTGGTGCTTCCGGTCTGCAATTGCTGTCTTCGGGAATTTGACAGTCGAAATGCGGTGTATCCTCGTATGATATTTTGTGGTGGGTGTAGGCAACCGACGACAACGATAAAAGCCCGCTTAGCCCATACGGCATGATGGATCCAAAAGGGCCATCCATGACGGTCAGTCCTTTTTCTGTGAATAGATTCGATGAAACAAAGGCGATTTCAGCGATCTCATGGGTCAGGGCAAGATGTTCAAGTCCGAAAATTTTATTGATGCCATTTGTTGCCGCATACGTGGCATTGATAACAATGGGAGCCGTTATACTGTGTGTGTGGAACTTATCCGCATTATTGCCCAGTTTTTTTTCGCAAGCCAACACTTCCCAGCAGTTCCCGTTCTCCGTGGATTGAATGATTTGCGTGTTGGTAAACAACTGGATAGCGGAAACGGCATTGATCTTTTCTCGATAATAATGCCCCAGTAAAATTGGATCAAAAGAGTGCTCGGATGTTTTATACAGGGCTTCCAATCGGTTGAAATTGAATAGGGGATGTTTTTCAACCCGTTCGCAAGCAATATGAAGATAGTCACAAAAACGCTCAAACTGACTTGGGTCGGTGAACGATCCATACCGGTCTATCGCGTAGTATTTCTCGAAAGAAACGTTGACGAAGGGCCTGTGTTCTGATAAGAAACGTTCGTTGTAATCGGCGCTCATCGCAGCGGTAGCAATGCTGCGGGGGTAATGGTAGCCACTGTGAAGTCTCGCTTGATTTACCAGCGATGCCTTTTGGAAAAGCCTGTCTTCTTTCTCCACCAAGGCAACTTTTGCGCCTTTTCCAGCGAGAAAAAGCGCAGCATAGCATCCAAAAATACCACCTCCAATAACCAAATAATCGAATTTTTGCATCAATTGGGGCGCGTTTGACGGATTCAGCATACTGCATTGGTGGAAGCACACAAGACGGTACGCATTGTGGGGCTAATATAAAAGGGCGACCATGGCCGCCCTTCTAAAAGATATCTTGGAAAACGGACTTAATTTTTGGCAGTTGGTGTAGCAACCGGCGTATTCAACATCTCCCCGATTTTGCAAGCTCCATTGTAACGAGCACCTTCTTCAACGATCATCGTCTTTGCGGTGATATTACCTTCAATGACGGCTGAATCCAACAAGTGCAAGGCCTCTTTTACGTGTACATCACCTTTAATTTTACCCTTAATCGATGCATCACGAGCGCTAATGTTCCCTTGAACAGAACTGCCATCGCCCATTACAAATCGTTTGTCCACTTTGACTTCACCTATGATGGCGCCATCCAAGCGTACATTTTCTGTACATTTAAATTTCCCTTCGATGGTTGTGCCTTTGGCGATGACCGTCGTTGCGCCACCATCTTTATCGTTTATACCGAAATTAGATGCCGCAGCATTTTTTTCTTTTGAACTTGAACCGAACATATCGTAGCTAAATTATTGATGTTCTAAATGAAATTATTTGGCAAAAATTGCACACAACACACTTGGACAAAAGTAGAATAGCAGATAAAAACTAATTTTGCACGAGGTATTTAGGCAAATGATGTTGCAAATATCGGTTTTTTTCTTCAAATAAAAGCCATTAAAGGCATTTTTCCAATTTTTTCAACTATGTCTATCACTATTCTTGCCATTGAGTCGTCTTGTGATGACACATCTGCTGCCATCATCCGCGATGGCGTGGTGCTTTCGAACTGTGTTGCAAATCAGGATGCCCACGCTCAGTATGGTGGTGTGGTACCGGAAGTTGCTTCTAGGGCGCATCAGGTTAATATTGTGCCAGTGGTTGATTTGGCACTAAAGAAAGCGGGGGTCAATAAGGAACAGATTACGGCTGTGGGTTTTACCCGTGGCCCAGGGTTGTTGGGTTCGCTCATCGTAGGCACATCTTTTGCAAAATCTTTTGCATTAGCCCTAGGGTTACCGCTGGTGGAGGTTAACCACATGCACGCCCACGTGTTGGCGCATTTTGCCGAGGATCCCAAGCCAAAATTCCCATTTCTTTGCCTCACCGTCAGCGGTGGGCATACTCAAATTGTGTTGGTACGTGATTTTATGACCATGGAAGTCATCGGCCACACCATGGATGATGCCGCAGGCGAGGCTTTTGACAAGAGCGGAAAATTGATGGGACTTGGCTATCCGGCGGGTCCGATGGTTGACAAATTGGCCCAAAAAGGCACGGCGCGATTTTCTTTTCCTGAACCCTCCATGGAGGGTTTGAATTTTAGTTTCAGCGGGCTAAAAACTGCTATTTTATATTTTTTAAAAAAGCAGACTGCTCAAAATGAACATTTTATCGAGGAAAATATCTGTGATATTTGTGCGTCTATACAGGACACGATTGTTGCGATTTTGCTCAAAAAGCTCCGCAAAGCAGCCCGGGAAACTGGTATCAATGAAATTGCCATCGCTGGCGGTGTCAGTGCCAATTCAGGTCTGCGAAAAGCTTTTTTAGAACTGGGAGAAAAAGAAAAATGGACTACCTACATCCCAGCATTTCAATTCTGTACCGACAATGCCGGAATGATCGGTGTCACAGCGTACTACAAATATTTGGCAGGGGTGTTTTGTGAACAAGATGCTGCGCCATTTGCACGTTAAAGCAACTACCTTACCATTTACACGTTTAAAAGCCAATCATCTTGAGTCCTTTTTTGCCTTCCATAAAATAGTGGATGATTCGTCCGGCGTCCGGGTCGTGTGTAGGAGGTTGTTTAAGTTGTTCTAGCAGTGCCGCGGCTGTGGAATCTCCTGCTTGGGCTTCTACATACCCAAAACCACGGTAAATGCCATCTTCAACCCCCACAATGGCCATTTCACCTTCTGTTCTACCTCTGTCGATTAAAAAATAGTTGCCCGAAAGCCGTTTATCAATTTGCGTTATGGCGCCATCCACACGCGCATTGTAGTCTGTACTAGATTCTTCACCCACGCAGGCGCCAAAGCATTTTTTGATCGAATAATGAAAGCAGGCACGTTCGGAACTGTCGAGGTTGGAGAGCCTAAAACAAAGTTCCCATTGACGCACGATACTTTGAAGGTGCATGCGCGCGTTGTCTAGCTTTGGGTATTCTCCCACAAGGTTAAGCTGTCGCGTGTTTTTGTCTGTACGTTTTCCGATGGTCAGGCATTTATATCCGTTTTGGTCGGTATAAGCGTAAATAGCCCCTGCAAAATTTCGTGTTCTTTGGGCTCGGTTGATCGCTGGCTGAAGGCGTTTTATTTCGGCGCTTTCAAACAGCAACGCCACCAGTTCACTGCCGGTGACTTCCCAACTGATATCGGAAACGCCCATGCGGAGTTTTTCCCCTTTGGCGGTCATGTCTGCGAAATGTTCAAACAGTCGTTTGCGGATATTGAGGCTTTTTCCGACGTAAATGACCACACCTTTGTCGTTGTGCAAGTAGTATACGCCACAACTTTCGGGTACGGCATGCAGTCTCTCTAGGGTAATATTTTGCGGGAGTTTGGTTTCTTTCACCCCTAGATTGACGAGTGCACGAAGGTTGCTGCTGCCTTCGTGCTCGGCGAGGATTCTTTCGAAAAGCTGTGCTGTGGCAAGGGTGTCATCCAACGCTCGGTGGCTTTTTTCGGCATAGATACCAAAGTGTTTTTTGAGGTTGCTGAGACTGTAACTCGGCAGGCCTGGAAACACTTTCCGTGCCAACCGGACCGTACACAGCTGTTTTCGAGAAAAATCAAAGCCGAGTCGCGCAAATTCTTCCCGAACAAAATTATAATCGAACGTAACATTGTGGGCTACAAAAATACAACCCTCCGTCATTTGAACGATCTGCTTGGCTACTTCATAAAAACGGGGCGCATGAGCAACCATGTCGTCAGTAATGCCCGTTATTTGCGTGATGTTCCAAGGAATACTTCGGTCTGGATTGAGTAACGTGGAAAATGTATCCACCACTTTTTCACCATCGTGCAACACAATGGCAATTTCTGTAATCCGTTCCCAGCGCGCAGTGCCGCCAGTAGTTTCAACGTCAATTATGGCGTACATTTGTATGAATGGCAAAACTCCAGTTTCACCCTTTTTGCCGGATACATCATCCGGCCTGTTTGAACAGCAAACATAAAACACTATTTGTTTTGAAAAGATGTGTTTATACAATTTTTGTGTGAAAAATATTAATTGCGTGTTTAATGCCCCCAAATGGCGCTTATTTACCCTGCTTATTTTTACAGTGGTGGTATTAAACAGTCCCCTGCGTTCTCAAACTTACCCGCCAGTCATCGTGGGTGCGGAACGCATAGAGCAGTATTTGCCTTTCTTGGAAGGAAAGCAGGTGGGATTTGTGGTCAATCAGACTTCACGGGTTGGCGCCTGTCACTTGATAGATACCTTAAATAATCGCGGGGTTTGTGTCGCGAGGATTTTTGCACCGGAACACGGTTTTCGGGGGAATGCAGATGCTGGTGAAAACATTGGAGAAACATTTGACGACCGCACAGGCGCTGTTGTTGCATCCATTTATGGGAAAAAGCGCAAGCCTACCAAAGAGGATTTGGAAGGGCTTGATGTCGTGGTATTTGATATTCAGGATGTTGGCGCGCGTTTTTATACCTATATCAGCACGCTATTTTATGTGATGGAAGCTTGTGCAGAAGCTGGTATTGTAGTGGTTGTACTGGATCGCCCCAACCCAAACGGCCACTTGGTGGATGGTCCTGTGCTTGATACCCGCTATACTTCATTTGTTGGCATCGCCCCCTTGCCGATTGCACACGGTTGTACCGTGGGTGAATTGGCACAATTGTTCAAAGGTGAGTGCTGGATCAATCAGGGTTATGATCTGAACCTCACCGTCGTGGCCTGCGAAAATTACACCCACCACACACCGTATGATTTGCCGATAAAACCATCTCCCAATTTACCCACCATGCGTTCTGTACTGCTGTACCCCTCCCTTTGTTTGTTTGAGGGCAGTACATGCAGCGTAGGGCGCGGAACGGAATGGCCTTTTGAAGTCGTGGGGCATCCTGATTTTGGATTGGACTCATTTTGTTTTACGCCTGTTCCAAACAACGGAAACAAACATCCAATTTTTCAAGAATCTATTTGCTACGGTTGGGATTTTCACCAACTATCCATTGACAGCCTTAGAAATAGTAATCAATTGAATATCAGCTGGTTAATTGATTTTTACCGAAGTTTTCCAAACAAGTCCGTGTTCTTTCGCCGAGATAATTTTTTGGACTTGCTGTCGGGGTCCAATAAACTCAGGCAGCAAGTCCAAGCTGGAATGTCGGAGGCTGAAATTCGAGCAACTTGGTCGGAAGACCTTGCCGTTTTCCTATCGATTCGCAAGCGTTATTTGTTGTATGAATAGTTTGTATGGTTAGTGCCGTACTTTTATTGTGCAATAATTTTCGCATTGATGCGGCCATTGCTTCCACTCACCGTAATAAAATAGGTGCCTTCAGCCAGTGTTTGGCGTTCAATGATAACAAAATTACTCCTTACGCCTTCAAAAGAACGCAGCACTTTTCCAGTTACATCCGTGAGGTTGATGTTCATAGGCTCTGCGGCGTCATTGAGAAAGTAGATGGTTGTTTTTTCAACAAAAGGGTTGGGCTGTACAAACAACCCTGGTGGGTTACCGGTGGCATTGGTCACACTGCTGGTTTCGATACTTATACAAGAAGGGTTGGAAATGGCGGCACTGCTGCGCTGGTATTTTGAATTGACAACAGCAGTAATATTGTCGATGCAGACGGCTGTTTCCGTGAGGTTGGAGTAATGAATTCGCAAAAAATTGCTGGGAAGCGCATTTTTATCGATGGCGCTTTCGTCCAACCCCAATGCGATAATTTCGCCAAGACTGGGATTGAATCGAATATTTGGATTGAATTCAGCCGCTAGGTTTTCAACGGATGTTATGGTTAATCCACTGACAGAAAATTCATAGCCCATGATTTTATTGAAAGGATTCACGATTTCAATATCAAAAGTTTTTGCCACCGTGTCCAATATTCCTGGTTTGAGTGAAACAAGGTCTTGGGTATTGTTGAACCCTGTTGGAAACTGACAAGGAAAAGATTGAATCCAATATTGGGGGATGTTTTGGTAGATATTACACTCTTGTAGCAACGCAGCGTCATAGACATTGATGGTACCATCGCCATCGAGATCCAAGCAGGTGCTGGCATCTCCGCCGTTGACATTGGCCGCAGCCAAATACCCCAGGGCATCGGCTTCATTTCTGAGGGTATCTTGGTTCCAGTCGCCATGGAGTGCTTGTCCATTACAAACGCCATTGCAGTCGGGCTGTGCATTTCCGAACACTTCACCGGCGCAATCGGTGAAGGGCAGGCACTGTTCATTGTGAAAAATCACTTCCGGATTCTGACCATCATAGGTAAGCGTAAAACAAGATTGTGCCCAGTTGTTGTTGTAGTTTCTTTCAACTCTACCGGCGCCATCAGGGCTTTTATCCCAGTTTACCCGCATGACAAGCGTATAATCGCCGGCGGGTATGTCGGTAATATCGACCCATTGGCAAGGAAGTCCTGCGTCGTAGATGTCCGCACAACCGGCGGAGATGCCCATGTTAACGCAGTTATATTTTGCATCACCGGGAGGACAAACCAAGTCGAATACACAAAAACCTGTCTTCGACCCAATGGGTATCCGCAAACCATTGGCATCAAAAAGGATATAATCGGCATAGCCAAGATAGTGCCAGTGGTTGTGGCAAGGGTCCCAAACGAACTGTGTGGATGGTTCGTTGATGTCGCTGGGAGCATTGCCAATATGGTAGTCTTGTTCACCAATATTTTCTATGTACGTCGTAAAATTGAGAATATGTCTGATTCCAAGTCCTCGAATGCAGCCTTCTTCTACAGCACATGCATCAGGGTTGTCAATGGTTGTCAGGCTTAGGGACGAACGGAAAACATCCTCTCTTGTTACCAGATCAGGTGCCTTGGGGCATGCAGGATCGCCGGGATATATACAGTCAGCACTGACAGTTGCCAGTGGCTCGTAGTTGCAGGCAGTTGGATCCATACAGCCAACCACAGGTCCCGTATAGGAGAGGGTAAAATGGAGTGGGGTGGTGTCACAGTTGGCGGGCTCATATCGAATTCTGATAAAATAGTCCTGTCCGCCAGCCAAAATAAGGGATGCCAGTGCGCCATTGGAGCAGCCGCCATCGGCATAAAAATCAGCTCCGGTGGGGTCATTGGAAATGACGACCCCCTGGCATTTGCTGTACACCCAGATTTTGGAACCACAGGCATTGGCGGAGTCGCAGGTGTTGATTTGGTAAGTGCCGGTATCTACTGGAACAAACTGGTACCAAATTTGATTTCCATTTGTCGTTGTCCAAGCGCCGGTGTCAATGGGGATGGCGCTTTCACAAGACGTGCCGAGGGGGCAGCCAAAACTAATGGTTTCACCGCTAAGATAGGTGCCACCGATATTTACATGTTCAAGCACCCCATTGACATACAACTTGTAATATCCATCAGGGGTCATTCCATCCCCGTAATCATCGGTAATTCGAAAAGTAGCGCACCCATTGTCGGGAATACAGTACGTGAACGAGTGGAATGAGGAGTCCGTTAACTGACCAACAGCATACGTTGTTCCGTTTTCAGCATTTTGAATTGTCCATTCTACTTCATACCAATATTCATCACTGTTTATTTCCAACTTAATTTCACGCTGATCGGGCGGGCATTGTGCGAGCAACCCATGGCAAAAAAAAATGGAGATTAGAACTGGGAGCAATTGACGAATTCGCATGGTGATTTTATTTGTGTGAAAATGCAGGCCAAAGATAATGGCAGTGATATTTGTAAACAATTGAATTATTGTCGGCTTACCATGAATTGGGATGAAAACACCAAATTTGTCTTCTGTGAAAACAAGTTTCCAACTTCAGCGTTAGAATTGCAGTTCAACCACTAACATGTTACATTAATAATCATGCTAAAGACCAAGTACGCGATCATTTTCACCTTATTGAGTTGTTTTTTACGTGCTGCGAATGCGCAAAACGGTGGTGATTGGATTCTAAAAAATGAAAAAGAGGGTGTAAAGGTCTATTATCGAAAGACATCTGATGTATATGAGTTGAAATTGGTTACCTCCATTCAATCAAGTATATCTGGTTTGATAAAATTGTTGTCGGAAGTGGAGCATTATCCTCAATGGGGATATAAAATTGCTGAATCAACATTGTTGTCACAAACTTCCAGAACAGAGGCTGTTTATTATTCGAGACTAGATTTTCCTTGGCCACTGGATGATCGAGACATTATTATGCGCAACCACGTTGTACAAGATGTGTCAACAGGAAAAATAACGGCCTCCAGTGTTGCCGTTCCTGACTTTATTCCCGCCAAGAATGGTATTACGCGCATCAGAAATGCCAACACCACCTGGGAAATAACACCAGGCACAGCGGGTTGGTTGTATGTTGAATACAGTATTTACTCAGATCCAGGTGGAAGTTTGCCTGATTGGCTCATCAACATGGCCATTGACGTTGGTCCCCGTGAAACCATGAACAACATTCGTAAATTTGTTCGACAGCCCACCTATCAAACTGCAAAACTGGCCCACATCAGAGAATAGGGCTAGTTTTGCAGTTATTGTGAATCAGTCTTATTTCTTCTTTTTCGGTGCTGCTTTTTTTGCAGCGCCTTTTTTTGCGGGTGTTTTCTTTTCATCAAAGGCGCCTGGCAATTCCGTCTCGATGATTTTCTTTACATCAATCAAGGTGAGGGTAAGAGCCTGATCTGCTGTCATTTTTACGCCATCCATTCTTGGAAGATTGACGACGGCTTTTCCAAACTTGACGAAAGGTCCCCAACGGCCATTTTCCACCGAGATGCCATCTTCCGGCCAATGGTGAATATAGCGGTTGGCTTCTTTTTCCAATTTTGCCTCGATCAATTCCACGGCCTGCTGCGTTGTGAGGGTGTCGAAGCTGTAACGTGCGGGAATATTGATGTAGAGGTCGGCCCATTTGATGAAAGGCCCAAATTTTCCTTTACCCTTGGTGAAAGGTACACTTTGGAACTGCCCCAATGGGCGGTCGGCTTCCTGTCGGATTTTGACAAGTTCTACCGCTCGGTCGTAGGATGTCTCGAAAGGGTCTTCACCTTTTGAGAGTGAAATAAAGGTACTTCCAAATTTCACGTAAGGGCCGTAACGCCCTGTATTGACTTCCAGCACTTCCCCTTCGTATTCGCCGAGTGCCCTTGGTAGTTGAAAACTATTTAAGGCATCGGCCAGAGAGAGCGATTCAAGGCTTTGACCTGGACGAAGGTTTGCATAACGAGGTTTTTCTTTTTCAATCAGTTCGTCACCTGTACCAATTTGGATTACAGGTCTTCCGAGACTGCTCATACGAACCAGCACGGTGCGTCCTGATGCGGGATCGATACCGAGAATTCGTTCTCCGCTGGCCCGGTCGGCTTCTTTCAGGGTTTTTTCTACGTCTGTGTGAAAGGGTCTATAAAACCCGTCAATCATACTTGACCACTCGGTTTTTCCTTCTGCGATGTGGTCAAATTCTTGTTCAACGCTGGCTGTAAAGCCATAATCCATGACTTTTTTGAAATGCTCGTCTAGGAAGTCACTGACAATCATACCCATATCAGAAGGGTAGAGTACTTGTTTGGTTGTTCCGGTGATTTCTTTCCCTGTTTTCTTGGTCAGTTGATTGTTTTTCAAGGTAATAATCTGAAAAACACGTTCTTCACCCTCGCGGCTTTCTTTCACGACATAGCCACGGTTGGCTTCCATGATTTTAGAAATTGTAGGCGCGTACGTACTGGGTCGACCGATGCCCAATTCTTCCAACTTTTTAACCAATCCCGCTTCTGTGAACCGCGCGGGAGGGCGGGTAAAGCGTTCTGTGGCGGTCATGTCATCCATTTCCAGCACCTGTCCTTTGACGAAAGGGGGAAGCATAACTTGTGTTTCTTCCTCTTCATCGTCTGTACTTTCAAGGTATAGTTTCAGGAAGCCATCAAATTTTAGCACTTCCCCTTCTGCCACCAATTTGGCTTCCGGATGGGTGCTGATAGCGATGTCCACCGATGTTTTTTCCAGTTCGGCATCGGCCATTTGAGAGGCCATTGCGCGTTTCCAAATGAGCTCGTATAGGCGTTGTTCGTCCCGATTTCCACTGATACTTTGACGTTCTACATAGGTTGGTCGGATGGCTTCGTGTGCTTCTTGAGCCGACTCGTTTTTGGTTTTGAACCTGCGTTCGTGGTGGTATTTTTCACCAAATTGTTTCACAATTTCAGCGCCCATGGCAAGAATAGCCGACTCAGACATGTTGGTGGAGTCGGTACGCATGTAGGTAATATAACCCTCTTCATAGAGTTTTTGGGCTATTGACATGGTTCTATTCACCGAATAACCAATTTTTCGACTGGCTTCCTGTTGAAGTGTTGAAGTGGTAAAAGGGGGTGCCGGTTTTCGGCGGGTTGGTCGAACGTCAATGTTGTTGACGGTATAATTGGCGTTGATACATTTTTTCAAGAAACCTTCTGCGCCAGCTTCATCATCGAATCGGGTGGGGCTTTCTGCTTTGAAGGTAACCAGTTTTCCCTGTGTATTTTTGGCAAAAAACTGAGCAACAATTTTGAAATAAGGGGATATTTTGAAGTGTTGAATATCCCTTTCGCGCTCTACGACCAATTTCACGGTCACCGATTGTACACGACCAGCGGAAAGTTGTCCTTTTACTTTTTTCCACAAAAGCCCACTCAGTTCCCATCCGACGAGTCGATCGAGCACCCTGCGGGCTTGCTGGGCATTGACAACATTCATATCGACCGTTCGGGGGCTGAGCACTGCTTTTTGAATAGCCGGTTTGGTAATTTCGTGGAATACGATGCGTTTGGTGGTCCTTGGATCGAGGTTGAGTACCTCGCACAAGTGCCAACTGATGGCTTCTCCCTCGCGGTCTTCGTCCGTTGCGAGCCAAACCTCCCCTACCCGGGCGGCATTTTCCCTCAAATCTTTGACGGTCCTAAGCTTATCGGTGGGAATAACATAGTTTGGACGATAGCCGTTGTTGACATCCACGCCCAAATCATTTCCTTTTTCCAGGTCGCGAATGTGGCCGTAAGACGATTTTACGGTGAAGTCGTCGCCTAGGTATTTTTCAATGGTTTTCGCCTTGGCTGGCGATTCTACAATGAGTAATTTTTTTGACATATCGAGTAAGGGGGCTTTTTCACAGCATAATACCGGAACTATCTGCAAAGCAATGATGTTGCGAATGACCGGTCGCTTTGAAGTGCAAAAGTAATCGGATTTTGAAGTTTGTACCTAAAAGCAACTTGGGTGGCCTTAATAACTCCTACATTTTTCCCTTTTCGTACTGAAAACAGTCTAAAACGCGACAAAAAGTACTGTCTGGAAACGGTATTTAAAAACGATGAAGCATTAAAAAGTACGTAATATGGCTACGTCATATACGAAGGGCTGCTTAAATTCAGACGCGAGTACTTATAAAGTTACAAAAAAAACATCAAAAGTCCTTTAAAAACCTGATTTTTGTGACATGTTTTCAGCCTTGTTCAAACAATTGATTATTCTCCCCATCAGGCTTTATCAGCTGACACTTTCCCCAATTTTAGGGCCAAGTAAGTGCCGGTATAAACCAACTTGCTCCTATTACGCTGTTACGGCTATTCAGGAGTGGGGGGTGATAAAGGGCACCTACATGGCTGTAAAAAGGATATTGAGATGCCATCCGTGGAGTAATCACCCTATGTACGATCCAGTTCCCCTGAAAAATGATCATCCTGAGCAGTAGCACCAATTTTAGGAATTGGTCCAATCAGAGAACAACTTTTTGGGGGTGAGTCCAACCTTTGCTGCCTCTACTACCATACGGTCATATCCAGCTTCAAAATCATTGGGAATCAGACCGTCTAAAATAGCTTCTCTAACAGCGGTTTTAATGACTCCTACGATTTTAGAAGGTTGAATATCAAATGTTTGCATGATTACCTCCCCTGTGATGGGGGGTTGCCACAATCTAATTCTGTCGGCCTCATTTACCTCGGTCATTCGTTCTTTCAGGTACTCATAACCCTCGAGGTAGCGGGCCATTTTTCGCGGATTTTTGGTTGTGATGTCTGATTCACAAAGTTTCATCAGGTCTTCAACATCGGCGCCGGCATCAAACAGAAGCCTTCTCACGGCACTGTCAGTGACCTCCTCTTTGGTGAGAGAGATGGGGCGGAGGTGTAAGAGGACCAACTTTTTTACATAATCTAGTTTAGAATCGAGGGGTAGTCGAAGGTTGCGAAAAATACCCGGTATCATATTGGCGCCCTTCCATTCATGGCCGTGAAAAGTCCAACCGTGTTCTTTGTCAAAGCGCTTGGTGGCTGGTTTGGCGATATCGTGAAAAAGGGCTGCCCATCGGAGCCAGATATTGCTACTGCGTTGACAAACATTGTCCAAAACCTCTAAGGTGTGGAAGAAGTTGTCTTTGTGCGCACGTCCCTGTCGGTCTTCTACGCCCTGTAATGCTGTGAGTTCTGGCAAAAAAAGATGCAATAATCCGGTATCGAACAGTAAGTTGAAACCGATCGAGGGCTTATCTGTCTGAAGAATTTTTTCCAGTTCACCGGTGATTCGCTCTTTTGAAATGATAGAAAGTCGATTTTTGTGTTGTTTGATGCCTTCGAGGGTATTGGGTTCTATGGTAAAATCCAATTGATTGGCGAATCGTATGGCACGAAGCATGCGCAAGGGATCGTCGGAAAATGTTTTTCCCGGGTCAAGCGGCGTTTTAATTGTTTTGCTTTCTAGGTGTTTTAGCCCATCAAAGGGATCAATTATTTCTCCGAAAGAATCTTTGGTAAGACTTACTGCCAGGGCATTGATGGTAAAATCTCGTCTGTTTTGGTCGTCTTCTAGCGTACCCAGTTCAACATCTGGTTTTCGGCTTTCAGGGATATAGCTTTCACGGCGTGCGCCCACAAATTCCAGTTCTATCCCTTCGTATCGGAGCATAGCTGTTCCGAAGCGTTTAAAAACCGCAATTTTAGGTCGAGGAATCAGTTTTGATGCTACTTGCTCGGCCAATTTTATGCCTTCACCCACACATACCACATCAATATCTTTGGATGGTCTGCCGAGCAGCCGATCACGTACATATCCACCGACAACGTAGGCTGGTACCTGGAGTTCACTGGCACAGTTCCCAATCATTACAAATATCTTTCGTTCGTGGGGTTCGAGTGAGAAGAGCATGGAATTGTTAGTAAGCGGTTCGAAGAGAAAGAAGATATTGAATGACTGATTTTGCGCAACAAGTATTATTGTCCTGTTTCAACAAATCTGTTGTAGCTTTTTATGATGGATTGATACAGCAATTTACCTTGCACGATATAGCCCAATTTAGAGTAATGCACAGAATCTGAAGACATTAAGTTGTTTTGTTTCCAGTTGTCAGCAGAGTTAAGTCCACCGGTGAATTGGTGTAAGTCCCAAAGTGGGAATCCTTTTTCCAGGGCAAAGGTGCGAATTGCTGTACTTATGTCGTTAAGGTAGGGGTTATTTCCTTTTCCACGAAGGTAGGAATCTGCTGGAGTAGTCAGCATAATGAAGGTGGTTGGGCAACTTTCGAGGATCTCTGAAGTAAGGTTGTCCATGGCTTGGCGCAAATAGTCAGGTTGTATTTTCCCCTGTCCTTCGTTTGTTCCAAAAGAAAGTATCACCAGATCAGGCTCAAGGTCGGCCACCTGCCTGGCGAAATGCTTGGCGCGGGAAAAATCCATGAATTTTGCACCGTTTACGCCAATAGCATGATAGACAACACCGCTTTGATTATTTTCAAGGGAGACGCCATCCAAGGTTAGTTTTTTTTGAATTGCCTTAGTTTTTTTTGCTGCAATGGTCACCTGAGCAACAGGGTTGTCAAAGAAATAGGTGCTAGAAAAATCGTCTGAAATGAATGGAACTGCCGTTTGATTGGTGATGTCATCGCGTATTTCCAGGTCATATTCAGAGGTGTTTTTTTGTTGAAATACGGTGACTTTATTGAAAAGCAGCGTATCAGTTGGCGCAGTATTCCGCAGTTTGAAGGTCAATTTACTCTGAATATTTATTGTTTCAACTTTAAACCCCGACACACCAAAGTTCGTTTTTGGGGAGAGGTCTTTCTGACAACTCGAACCTACCCATCGGCAATTGGTTTCTACAAAAAAATCTTTTGGGCCATTTGAATGCGCGAGTTTATAGGGGAAAATTAGCCCACGGCCAGCATTTCCAAATTCCCGTTGTAGTCTTTCACGCACTTCACGTGTTAAATAATCACCCAAAACATGAGAATCACCTAGGTGGACGATGCTTATTTTATGACATCCTACGGTGCGCTGTAAAAGCATTTTAGCAAACAATGGCGCCAATACGGCCCCATTTTCCACTTCGTTTTCTGACTGATGGATAAAAGCATAGTCAACGGTGTCTGATGGCACTATGTCAACTTGTGGTGGTCGAAATTGAGCATTACATAGCCCCATGAAGGCAGTTAAAAAGACCAGGATCGCCTTGAATCGAAGAAGGCCTGTAGCCAATGGTATAAATAATTTCATAGGGCAAATATCCTTGAATGCAGTTTTTTTTTACTTGTAACTGGTTATGAGGCACGTTGTTATGCTCAAAATAGCCACTTTTTTTTCAGACGCGACCACATAACCAGTTAGGAATGGTCTAAAATTAACGCATTTACCGGGATGATTTATTTGAAGCCCATTTTTGCTGCTCCTCCAATAGAATAGCGGCCAATTTAAGTCCTACCACTTGGCCGCCCTCATGGGTTAGATGGGTATAATCTGTATTGGCAAGTCGTGGGTTTTGCATGGCAAATCGAACCATGGTGCCTTCTCCACCCATGCCATGAAAAAGATCGAAAAACAAAAAGCCATGTCGCATGGCTACTGTTCGTTGCATGGCTACGATGGCGGGCGCACTCGGCATGGTCACCAACTCGGTGCCATTTTTTCCTCCACGGTCACCAACACTTATGATTAATATTGGCTGGTGGGGAAAGCAGTCACGTAAATGCTTCAAAGTACCTTCTAATTCATCCTCATACCACTGAATATTGTCAAGGCTGTTGGTGACTGCGTTTAGGCCGACTTGCAGCACAATTAAATCGTACTGTTGGAATTTGTTAAATTGCTGGATAAAATCGGTGTTTAACAGTTTTAATTGTCCACCGCTGTTTCCCCGTATAGAAAAATTGTCGAGGTAAAATCCTGGCCCGCTTTCCAGCGCGGTACCGTAAATAGTTAAATCGTTTTCTGCGTTGAAACGCAGGTTTAGGTATTTACACCCAGGATACTTGCCATCCCATCGCCATAGGTTTACTTGATTGTTTTTAGGGGTCAATTGATCGTTTTGCACCATTTGATCGTCCAAATGCCAGTCAAAGTTACAAGGGGCTGATGCTGTGTAAAAAAGCCTGGCGTTGGTCCAACTGTGTGTATTTCGAAAATATCGGGTTCCTTCATAGGTCAATGATGCACCCTCCTGAGGTTGGTAAGCGTATCCATTGAGACCAAGTTTGGGGTGAACCAAAGATTTTTTAACAATGGAGTAGGTGTTCCAATGGCTGAATTGTTGCCGGATGGTTCTTCGAAACTGTGCTACTTCAGACGTAATCGGAACGAATCCAACACCCCGGCCACCCCATCGGGTCTGAAGGGTATCACGTAGGTCACCTATTAATACATCCCCTTCAACAAATGAATCGCCATACCATGCTACCCGTACTGTCCGCCCTTTTTTAATACCATCGATTGCGAAAAAGAAAGAGTCCAAGCCTTTTTTTTCAACGCTATAGTCTTCTATGATATTTCCAAAAAAAGCTGGATCAATGGCGGGAAATGGGCTATTTTCAGTATATATGTTCGGTGTTTGTGCATTCGAGACATTTTCAAAAGTATCTCGGGGGGGAGTTTTAAGATCCTGTAATGGTGTTGTGGAGGGTTTTATTACTCTTATTTCAGAAAAAATATCCATCTCACGCAGCTGAAGCATAAAGAGGGTAGAACCTTTGGGCAGCAGGGATACGCCCGTCAGCAGGATTATCAATAGGGCGGTGAAAGCCAACGTTTGGTTGATATAATTTTTCATCTGCGATGCGAAGGTAATGCGCATCCACCTCAACCGACGATGCAGTATTTATTTTCTCGGCTATTTTGTGTTGGGTCCATGTACTTCCTCCTTAAAAGGATGCCTAGGAAGCCATTCTTCCACTGGTTTTAGATAGTCCAGCAGTGTTGCGGTAAATTTGTTGGCAATTGAATTTTGATGCCGTACATAGCACCACAGTTCATGTGGCGTGGCGCCAATGGAACTCTTGATTTCGAGGGCTGTTCGTGCAAAAACAATACGTTCGCATCCTGTTTCGATGCCAATTTTTACGATATCGTACAGGATATTCAAGTAGAGTTGAAAGTCGTGGTTCAGGGATTTCTCAAAGCCTAAAAAGTGGGCGTCCAGTTCACGGTCGTTGTGGAAAGTAGTATAAAATGCTACCAATCGATTGTCTAGGTAATAGCCAAAAACACGAAAAAAGTCACCCAACTGTTGCTTCATACCCAGGAAATACGCAGGGTTTAATTCAACCATATTGAACCCGGAATTCTTCGCGACTTCATGGTACAGGTTGTGAATGGTGGGGAGTTCCTGTTCGATTTCTAGCGCGGTTAACGCTACTTTTTTAATTCCAAGCAGTTTTTTTTCAGCCCGATTTGCGCGTGTACGATATTTCGTTGACATGGCAGAAAGGTAGTCGTCATACCGTTTGAAAGGCAGCTCCAACACCATGTTAGGTTGAATATCAAATTCTTTGAATCCGTTTTTTGATAGGTAATTCCCTTGATTCCGATGTTTCGGTGCAATGTCTTTCACCAAAAGAACAGGTATTTTGATGCCGTCTTGACTCTGCTGCTGCACGGCATGGTTCAGGGATTTTTCTAAGATATTGATGGCCTCTGTCTGACTAATTTTTTGATAATCAAAGTAATAACCATGCTCACCAGTCAGGAGAATATTACCACAAACGAGGATGTCTGCGGCAGTCATCCCAGCTACCAAACGTTTGAACCAAGCAGCCAATCCGTTGAAAAAACAAGGTTCTCGTCGGGGCACACCCAACTCAAGGATATTTTCATCGCCCTTAAAATGTTTTGTTTGACAGATCGCGACACCGACGGGTACATCATTTTTGTAAAAAATCAAGTAACCAAAACGCATGCCAAGGGGCGGATAGGACTCTAACGTCTGCAAGAAAGCGCGCTGTAGAAAAATATCTGTTGACGGTGCGGCTATTTCCCAATCAGTTCCAACATCTACCATACTTCGGTAGAAACGAAAGTGAATGGCATTGACTGAAACATTGGTTTTTTCCAGCGTTTTAGAAATAAAGTTGGTTGGGTTCATCTTGGTCATATCCGATGAATCACAAAACATCAAAAAATATGAATGGTTTTATTTTTTGGTCAGTTTCCATTTTTCCACCTCATGCATTGCCGCAATTTCGTCGGCCCACCCCATAAGGGTCATCGTACCCAAGCCATCGTAATACAGGAAAAAAAGCTCCAAAATATGCCTGATTGCGCTGTAATTCTGCTGGAATTCCGTCCAATTGGTGGACTTGACAATCCGCTTGTCGGTATCAACCGGTATCGCCAATATTTTGTGATCCAGTTCTCCCAAATCCTTGAGTTGGAGTAATCCGATGGGTATGATTTCAACCACGGAGCCTGTAGGTATATTTTCCGCCAGCAGCAACACATCCAATGGGTCGCCGTCCCCACCCCGCTCTTTGTCCATACAAGTGGAGGGGACAAAGCCATAATTGACCGGATAGGGCATGAAATCAATCTTGCGAACCTGCCCTGATCGGTTATCGGGGATAAATTGATGCAGTTTTTTGTCGTATTCGAATTTCGTATTCGTTCCAGCGGGTATTTCAACAACTGCCTGAAGGTGGCCATTGGGGGAAAACGAAGGCAATGAAAGGTGGTCCATATTGTCTTAGGCTTACTTTGAATATAACTGGTTAGGGTGGTCGCGTCTGAGACAAAAAATTGGCCTTTTATTGTCTCAGAGGCGACCTCGCTAACCAGTTACCTTTGAATATTGTATCCAGCAAATAGTCGGCACACCGATGGCCTACAGTTCTTTTTCAATGAGGTAGTTGTTTCGAATGGAGGCGTTTCGATTGATCATTTCGGCCAAAAACCCAGTTAAAAAAAGTTGAGAACCCACGATGAGTGCCAGTATGCCGAAATAAAACAAGGGGCGGTCAGCGATGCCAAACTCACTAAAAAACATCTTGGATACTGTGAGATAGGCTAGGATGCTGAACCCAATGAAAAAGAACAAGAGCCCGAGCGTTCCAAAAAAGTGCATGGGCCGTTTGCCAAATTTACCAACAAACGAGATACTCATCAGGTCCAGTGGACCATTGATAAAACGCTCCAAGCCACCAAATTTTGTGCTTCCATATTGGCGCGCCCGGTGTTCTACAATTTTTTCGCCAATACTCGAAAATCCGGCCCATTTGGCAAGCACAGGAATATAGCGATGCATCTCACCATACACTTCAATGGCTTTCACCACCTCGCTACGATAGGCTTTCAAGCCGCAATTAAAATCATGCAATGCAATACCACTCATTTTCCGGGTGACTGCATTGAACAACTTGGTCGGAATGGTTTTGCTCGGTGGATCGTGTCGCACTTTTTTCCAACCACTGACCAAATCAAATTTGTCTTCCGTAATCATTCGGTACAATTCAGGAATTTCATCCGGACTGTCCTGTAAATCTGCATCCATGGTAATGACGACATCTCCCTGTGTTACCTGAAATGCCGTGTGTAGTGCAGCCGATTTCCCATAATTCCTGCGAAATTTAATGCCCCTAACGGCAGGGTTGTCAGCATGTAGTCCCTCAATAACCTTCCAAGACCGGTCGGTACTCCCATCGTCAACCATGATTATTTCATAGGTCAATTTTGATTGTTCACAAACACGTTGAATCCAGGTCGCCAGTTCAGGTAAACTTTCATCTTCGTTCTTCAGGGGAATTACAATGGATACGTTCATAGTCAGTACTAAAGATCAAAATTGGTCAAAGGGATTGGGTTTCGGGGTGCTTTTTCGGGCACCAATGGGTCACGCGCTACATAAACAGGCCGAATCTCCTCAGACGCTGTTCCAATTTGATGGGCTTGTTGTTGATGCCAGCTTTTCTCTTTCAACATACCTGACCACCGATTGAACAGTTGAACTTGCTGTTCCGGACTGAATTTTGGGTTCACGTCGTAGTAGCCTTTTGCAGCACGCTGGCGCCTAGCCTCGAACAGGGTAACCGCGCAGGCCACAGAAATATTGAGACTTTCAGCAAACCCAACCTGCGGAATGACAAAGTTCCCATCGGCCAAAGCAAGCGCTTCAGGGCTCACTCCATCGTCTTCATTGCCAAAAAGCAATGCGGTGGAAGTGGACAGATCAAGTTCATACAAGGAACTGCTTTCTTCCCCCAGACTGGTTGCAAGGATACGTCCATACCGAGCCCTTACACGCCTAAAACATTCTTCTAGGTTGTCAAAATGATACACATCTATCCATTTAAACGTCCCTCCTGATGTGCGCTTCCCCAAAACCAGCCCCCTCTTTTGTAGGTACTGTTTGGTGTAAACAACGAATACTTCTCGCACACCCACAGCATCGCAGGAGCGCAACACAGCACTGATGTTGAGGGGATCAAAAATATTTTCTAAAACGACCGTCAGGTCAGGTTGTGACCGCCGGATAACGTCCCGAATTTTCTGTTCTCGTGATGGGTTCATAGTCTATTGTACGCTCAATCATCGAATAACCGTGACATCGCCTTTGAAAACCTCTACTTCACCGTTTATATATTCCACTTCCACGACATAAACAAAAACAGCAGGGTCAACGAATTTTCCTCCAACCGTGCCATTCCAGCCGCTATCAATGTCACCCGGCAAAAAATTATCGTTTTCAAAGACCAAATCTCCCCACCGATCAAAAATACGCATATACCGAATGTTGGAAACTTCTCCACCGCCCCATACGGTAATCACATTGTTGAATTCCGTCGACTGTGGATAAATGATGTTCGGTATATACACTCTTTTTCCCTTTTCAACCCTAACTAGGAGATCGTCACTTGCTTCACATCCCAAAACATCGCGGAGATAAATCTTGTAAAGTTGCGATGACGAGGGCCTACACCATGTCTCTAGTCGCTCCGGTGTGGAGAGGTAATTCGTCGTAGACCATACAAACGTATCCAGCTGAACCGCATTGTGGATGGCTGAAATTAAAAGGCTGTCCCCAAAATTTACAGTGGTATCGGATCCCAAATCAACGGTAAACTCAACGGGCGTTGGTACTGTTGTTGCTTGATAACTAATACAACCGTTTGCATTTTCAACGCCAATGGTGTATGTTCCACTGCCAAGCCTGTCCAGTGTTATGGGTAGTAGGTCCACAGAACCCTGTACGATATCATTCAAAAGCAGGCTAAAAGGCCCCGTTCCGCCTGTTATGTTTTGGATGGTAATGGACCCTGTTTCTTTTCCGTAACAAACCGGACCGATGGCGTCCAGTACAATATCAAGCGCAGTTGGGGCCTGCAAAATGACTGTTTGAGCCAAAGTACATCCTATTTGATTGGTCAGAATGACTTGATAGGTTCCCGCACCAAGCCCACTGCGAATCAATCCCGTTGCACCATCTGTCCATAGGGCTGTAATGGGCATGTTGCCTGATATTGGTGTAACGGTAATACTTCCGTCTGTATCATTGGGACAACTTACACTGTATCCATTGTAATTTGAAAGGGTTGTGGTAGCGTTTATTTGGTCAGTTTTTACCACGGCGCTATTCCCAATAATGGGGATACAGCCATTTCCACTCGCAAGTAGGTTTGAAATGGAATAGGTGGTAGTGCTTGAAGGTGAAACAGGTACCATGAAGCCATTTTGTACCGCGGAAAGCAAAATTGGTGTAGTGCCGCCTGTTATGATAACATCATACACCGTGGCGCCCGTTAGGATAAGCGTCAGCGACGTGGTGTCGCCCACACAAATGGTGGCATCGCCAACAAGGGAGGCGGTGGGCTGGGGCGTTATGTCAACGGTGACTTGGCCACTTACAGTTCCAGTACAGTTGGCATCCTGTACCGAAGTTAAGGTAAATATTTGGCTTTGCAGCACGTCGCTTGTCAGTATTGACATCGAATTCCCCACGGCGACCTGCGAAGGCTGCGGTGTTCCATTCAGGGCGTAAGAAAAAGTAAATGGCGCTTTTCCCGAAAACTGCACGGTAAAACTGGTGCTGCCCCCCGGACACACCAACAATGATCCGCCAATGGTGGCCGTTGGAGCATTGTGAAAAACCACGGGCGAGCCAGTGGACAAAGAAAGGCATGGGTCGGAAAAGTCAAGTGTGCCATTGGGCAAGGCGTTGCCTACGCCAATGACGATATAATAGGTAGTTTCCGCGGTCATTCCAGGCTGGAATCCAAATTGGGGGCTATTCTGCTCAGAAAAAAGCCCAGCAGGTAACTGATTGGGGTTGCTGCAAAGAAAATAGTGGATGATATCGTCGGCATCGAGGTTGGAATTACCACTTGACTGGGCTGTAACTTGCCCGCCAGGGAGACAGGCATCCTGAACATTGGTGAGTGTGCCGGCACTGCTGGTACAAATGCACGATGGTTGTCCATTGATGGTCGTACTACAACCGGCATCATCACTGATGGTAACAGTGTATGGTTGCGTACCGGGAAAGGAAAGTGAAGTAAAGGTGGTATCAACTAGGTTGCCTGCCAGCCCACTGATGCTGTAACTGGCATTAGTGGCAGCTCCGTTGCTGATATCAAAACTCAATACATACGTTTCAGTGACTAAATCACAGCTTTCAAGCAAATGGACGGGTTGTGGAGGATTATTTACTTGAATCACAGCACTACCCGCTACCGTACCCAAGCAGGTTCCTGCACCTGAAACACCGACCAGCGTATAAACCGAGGTTGCCTGAGGTGTTACAGCAATTGAGTAGGGATTTTGTACAATATTACTCAGAACCTGATTGACTCCCCCAGTTGAATAGGTGAAAAAGTAAGGACCGTTGCCAGAAAAATTAACCTGTAACGATGCCGTATTTCCGATACAAATGGTGTCCATTCCGGAAATAGTTGCTGTGATAGGTGTTCGCCACAATACCGAAGGACCGGTTACAACGGAAAGGCACGGGTCGTTGTAATTGATAACACCAGCACTCGAATTACCCGCTGCCGCAACAATGAAGTAGGTTGTTTCGTACGACATGGTTGTCGGATTAAATGAAAACGAAGGCGTGGTGTTTGAGCCAATAATCGTCCAGGAAGTAGGTGACTGACTGGTAACCAGCAAATACAACAACGCGTCTTCTGGTTCTAGCACCACCCCTGTGGCAGGAGCTACAACAGCATTTTGTGTAGGACAAAGCGTTATTCCGCCACCAACCATGCTTCCTGCATCTGTAACACAACTGCACTCCACGGTTGAAGAAGCAGAGAAATTACCACAGCCCCAAGCATCCGTTACGATAAAACTGTAAGGTTGACCGAGCGCAATGGGATCACTGATAAAATGTCCGGTAACAGGATTAAAGTTGCCTGTAATATTTGCAATCGACACAGTTGAAAGATCCGCGTTGGTGACGTCAAATTCCAAGGTGTATGTCTGGTCGTTTATTTGGCAGTTCGGTGTCAAATTAACAACCATGGGCTTCGTGTGCACATTGACCTGCGCTTGTCCACTCACGGTGCCGACACAACCATTCGCGTCAGTAATGCTGGTTAATACCAAGGTTGCGCTCTGTTGAAGCTGTGCATTGACACTGAAAAGATTTTGAGATGGGAATACGGTAAATGGATTGCCATTGCTGGTGTAGGTCAAGGTGTATCCGGGTGTACCGGTTAAGGTAACCAATAATGCTTGAGACTGACCAGGGCAAATATTGAATGTGCCCGATGATAGGCTAGCGGTTGGACTAGGATACCAGAGCACCGGTGTACCATTGGCGGTGGACAAACACGGGTCGTTCAGATTAATTTGGCCTGCACCATCCGGATTTCCTACAATCGCAGAGATATAGTAGGTGGTATTGGAAACCATGGAGCCGCCAAAAGCGAAAGATGGTGTACTGCTCCATGCCAATATGGTTCCCGGTGTGTTGCCTGAACTGGTGTGTAGGATGTATAGTAATATATCTCCAAGATCAGTTACGGGAAAAAGGGCGTCTGAAACGGTTATGGTGGTGTTTTTACAGGCTTTTACTGGTGTAAGATCCATTTCACCGGCATCAGAGGTGCAACTACAAATACCCATGCCGACAAGGGTGTCCTGCCCACACTGATCTGCATCTCCAATAAATGCTTGATAGGCAGTTCCAAAGGGTATCGGTAAACTGGTGAATATTGATCCGGAGAAACTGCCCAATAGTCCATTGATGTTAAAAGGCGGTGTCCCCGATACGGCAAATTCAATGCTGTAGGTGTTGCTGAGGTAGTCACAGGTAACAAATGGGGATCCTACAACAGGTGGTGAGAATACACTGACATTGACTGTTCCAGAGGTTATTCCGGAAGGACAATATTTGTCTGAAATGTTGCTCAATGTCACATCAACATCATTTGTAGGAAATATGACCCATGGCGCACTGCTGCCCAAGATACCACTGACCGTATTTTGGACTACGCCGTTCAACATTGGCGTGAATGAAAAAGGCGGAGTGCCGGAAAAAGCAACATTTATTTCCAAAGAGTCACCCAAGCATACAGATGGGCTACTCAATCCAATATCTCCGTTTGGCAACGCATGAAAAATGACAGGTACGCCTTGGGAAACAGAAAGGCAGGGATCGTTCAAATCCACTTGGCCTGCACCGTCTTGGTTTCCTGCTATTGCAGAAATATAGTAGGTGACCTCGGGTGTCATAGCCCCCTGAAATCCGAAACTTGGTGTGCTACTCCAAGCATATATGGTGCCCAACGGCAGTCCTGGACTGCTGTGAAGGATATACTGTAAAACATCGTCACCGTCATCTACAAAACCTCCGGTGAATGTGGCAGTGGCTGTTTGGCTTTGACACACTTGAATAGGATCAAGGAGCACACTGCCAGACGCTGTCGTACAATTACACGTGGAAGCACCTGCAACGGTAATATTTCCACAGTTGTTGGCATCGTGAAATTGAAAATCATAGCCGGAACTCAGCGGTATGGCAGTACTGTTAAACTGGTTACCAGTAAAGCTGCCACTGCCTGATACTAAAGTCAATGGAAGTGTTGCATTTAGCACGGCAAAAGAAACGGTATAGTTGCTGAGTCCCAGGTTACAATTCAAATCCAGGTTTGCATACGTAGGTGGATGGTTCACAGTGATGGTGGCAACACCTGATGGTGTACCAATACAACCAGGAGACTCCACGTTGGTAAGCTTGAAAACAGTGGTAGAATTAACACTAACGGGAATAAAATAGGGGTCTTCAGGCGTATAAACCAGTGGTTGAACAACGTCATTGATGGTATATTCAATGGTAAATGGTCCGGAGCCATTGAAATCTACCATGATATTGGTAACAGCTGAGTCACAAAATGTCGCACTCCCAGAGAGGTTGGCGGATGCTGGAACAAAAACAAAAACTTGGGCAATTCCACTGACTGTACCATCGCAGACAGCATCGTGCAGCGACACTAGCCTATACCCAGTACCAACTCCGGGGTTAACCGAAAAAGTATAGGTATTCAAGGAAGTCGTAATTGGTGCTTGGGGGATATTGTTCGTGGAATACACAAAGGTAAAAGGGGCAATTCCCGTGAAATTTATGCTGACGGTGGTGCCAGAACCTCCTTGACAAATTTGTCCACCCCCGCTGATCAAGCCTGTCGGCGCAGGCGGTACGGCTATGCTGGCGTTGCCGGAAACGGTCCCCGTACAACTGCCACCCACCATGGATGTTAGTGTATAGGTGGTAGAAGTCGTCGGAAAAACCTGAAAAGTGTAAGGATCGTCTGTCGTCTGAATGGGTGATTCTGCCATGTTATTGGCTGTATAAAACACCGTAAATGGCCCGGAGCCATTGAAATCAATCGTTAAATTGGCCGATTGCCCGGCACAAATGGTATCCATTCCAATTAGAAAAGCCGTTGGGGTAGGGGTTACCTCGATTCTGTAGATACCGCTGACAGCTCCGACACAAATGGAGTCTGTCACACTAGACAAGGTATAAACAGTTGATCCGCTCGTTGGTGATACGACGATCTTGTAGGGGGATATGTTGGTCGTGATCGGCGTTTGATTGACGCCGTTGATTCTGTACACAAAGCTGAAAGGAGCCGTACCAGTTAAACTAACCGATAATGTGTCACTTTCTCCAGCGCAAATAGTGGTGGTATCAGACGTTAAAATAGCTTTGGGAGCAGGTAATATCCGAACAAATGCGGATCCGGAAACTGTCCCTGTACAGCCATTGTCGTCAGTTACACTGACCAAGGTAATATTAGAATTGTTGAAGATCGTTATCGGGAAAAGGAATGGATCTTGTGAAATATTGATTTGTGGCGTTTGCGGCGTCCCATTGATGTCATATACAAAATCAAACGGCGGTGTTCCGCCAGAAAAATTCACAGAAATTAGGGTAGAACTTCCGGCACAAATGGTATCATTTCCTGCCAGTGACAACTCAGCTGACGGTGAAGTGTTCGATACCATGGCAATAATGGACGTATTCGGACCCGTACATCCTGCCTCAGTAACAAGGTTTTGAATACTGTAGTTCGTATTGGAAAGTGGATTTACGGGTATCTCAAGCGGAGACTCCGTAACGGTATACGCGTTTAGCAATGAGCCGTTGGCAAACACGTTAAACGTCCAAGAAGGTGTTCCTGTCAGGTTTATTGTCAATATTGTTGTCCCACCGGCACAGACCGGCTGAACAGGGTCAAAGGTCGCTTCAGGGGATCCAGAAACATTGATGACCGTGGTTGCCGGTGTTCCACAAGGGGAGGTTGGAGTAAACGTGAGTTCCACTGGGCCATCTAACCCGGTAGCATTGAAGATATTGCCCGTTACGCCGTCTCCAGACCAAGCTCCGTCAGGAACTTCGGGATCCTGTAGTTGAACAAGATTGTAATTTGAGACGCTGGAACAAATACTAGCTGTTCCCAACACGGGAGTCGGGCAAGGAACATCGTATGAAAGGTAGTTGGTGAAAGTTTGGGGGCAACCGGCAGGTAAGGGCTCGTAAATTCCTACGATATAATAGGGGCCATTGTTGCATTGATCTTGGTCAACCACCACATTCAAGGGGGCAATATTCACCACAGGATCTGTACCTGGCAAACCTGGAAAGCTAGGCCATGCACACCCTGCCTGACCATATATGGTACCCAAAATGGGTATGTCTGCTACAAATGCACCGTTCACATTGGTCACCTGAGCGAGGTTATAGGTAATGGTTTCACTCCAACACCCAATGGACACACCGGTTGTTGCAGAACCGCTTCCGGTGTTGGGAAACACTTCTGTCGCATGGGAGCAATCGCTTTGAAGTACATACACCGTACCACTCGTCGAGCACAATCCACTTAAATTATAATTGAAATCAGCGTCACTGCTGGTAAAAACTATGACCGGAACATTGCCAGGGACTGTTTCCCCGGCACCGACAAAAATTGCACCGGGACAATCATCACTGACCCCTGCTTGTAAGGCCGGAGAGGGCGTTTGCCATCCGCATCCGTTGTTGTTGGGATCATCGTAACTGACCATGAGGTCGCTTACATTGAAGCCTCCACCAGACCAAAGTCCTAAAAATTCGTTGTTTTCTTCTGTCCCACAGGCGTTCACGAACAGTCCTAGCAATATTGGATTCGGGTTGCAGGGGTCTGGAGGAGGGCTACTCAATTCGGAACATCCAAGGAGGGTTCCCTGACCATTGTAGGGGTTAAAATTTGGAACATCGTTGATGTACCAGTTGATACAATCTCCGGGGTGCAAATCATTGCCTGTAGGCGTTAAGGTGTAGGCATCTCCGGGGCAAAGCGCACACGGGTTACTGCCGGGTTGACAATCAGCTGACGTAAAAGTTGCATTTTGTCCAAGTGTTGGGCACTGGGATAAACAAGTTGTACCGGTCAGGATTACCGTGATGCAAATGAAAGTGCACCGCATCAGGGATAAATTAAATGTAGTAAAAAAGTTCAAAGCAAGGAGGGGAGAAAAATTATTATGGGAATATCCCGACTGTTTAGTGCTGCTAAGGTATGACAATGTATGGTTTTAAATATATAACATTTTTTGCTTGATGTGCTTAATTTTGCACCCACCATGATGGATGAATTGATTACAACGCTTAAAACGCATCAGGTCAAACTGGTTGCTGTTACCAAAAATCACGCTCCTGAAGAAATAATGGAGTTGTACAGACGCGGTCTTCGTATTTTTGGAGAAAACCGCGTACAAGAGATGCTGTTGAAACAAGCAGCGCTGCCTACTGATATTGAGTGGCATCTCATTGGACATTTACAGACAAATAAGGTAAAGTTAATTGCTCCTTTTGTCAAAATGATACATGCTGTTGATAGCCTTGCGCTGCTCCAAGAAATTAACAATCAGGCACGAAAAGCTGATCGAGTGGTTGACTGCCTTTTGCAATTTCACATCGCTTCAGAAGCAACAAAATTTGGCTTAGAAGTTGATGAAGCGCTAAAAATGCTGCAAAGTACTGTGTTCCAATCGCTGGATAATATTCGAATTTGCGGCGTTATGGGTATGGCAACTTTCACAGAAAATCAAGAACAGGTTCGGCTTGAGTTCAGGACTTTGAAAACAATCTTTGACACCCTCAAAAACACTTTTTTTGAGGATAAACCCTATTTCAAGGAACGATCCATGGGCATGTCAGGTGACTGGCAACTTGCCGTCGAAGAAGGAAGCACCATGGTGCGTATCGGAAGCCTAATTTTTGATGCACTCACCAACGAAGGCCCTCCCTAAAATGATCTGATCTCCGAAATACGCCAAGCAGGGCTTTTGCCATAAACCACCCCATTAAACTTCCCAACAAGGCCCCACAAACAACATCCAGTGGGTAATGTACTCCTACGTAAACCTGAGAAAAGGCGATGCTGCCGGACCATCCAAGCATCGCTTTTTGATGCCATTGCCCAGCCAAACCCAATACCACAATGAGGAATACCGCCACAGCAAAATGATTCGCTGCATGGCTGGAGGTGAAACTGAACCCGCCCCCACAAGGAACCCTGATATGAATATCTTCCTGTAGCGCTACAGCATTACAAGGGCGGATTCGATGCACATTTTTTTTAATGATCGTGCTGCTCGTAAAATCTGTAAGCCCCACCGTTACTACCAGCCCTATCAAGATGAGCCAACGCCTATTGCCCGTATTGAGGAGTGTGAATGCTACAATGAAAAGGTAAAATGGCGCCCAAAATAGTCTTTCCCGAAACCAAGGCAACAACAGATCAAAGAGCGAATTGCTCATACTGCTGTTGATGACTTTAAACAGCCATTGATCTCCTTCCAAAAGTGCTTGTATCATACTCATGCGGAAATTATTTTTTTCGCCACAATGATGAGTCGCCTAGAGTGATTATGATCAAACACACTTAAGTCGTAGTCGCCGTAAGTTTTGACGATCTTTAGGTTGCAGGCAGC
>CAIZLM010000129.1 GCA_903933805.1 uncultured Bacteroidota bacterium
AAAGATTAGGCGACAACTGCATGGCCAAAATAGATGCTGTACCACCGCTACCCGCAGCACTACTTCCAGAAGTAAGCACCTGGATGGTGTTGCCGGTTACTGTGTAACTTCCAATCGAAGAGCTGCCCTGAGCCACTATCCCCCACATGATATTGGATGTGCCGGCATTACTGGCCGTCAGGTTGGACACCGTATTGTTGTTGATTTGCTGACCGAGGGCATTGGAAAAGCTCCCAATACCAATGACTGCTCCCGATAGGTTTCCATCTGCCGTCATACTGTTGGCCAGCGTGGTACTTCCCACTGTGTTGCCTGTGACGATGTAGTTGTGGCCTGCAGCGGTTCCCTGAATCGAGATGCCCCTTAGACCTGGAGGAGTTGCCGGTGTGCCCGTTACCGTCAGGGAAATTCCACCGATGGAATTGTTGGAAATCGTGGAGGTATTGGTGGGGGATGTGCCACCAAAGATAATACCGCTGAAAGTGGCAACAGAACCTGATAGGGATACAACTATATTGTTGTTGGCTGTAAGGCTGCCGATGGTGTTGTTGTTACAATTGAAATTCCCCTGACCAAGCGCAAGGCCTGCACTAAATCCTGAAACATTGGTTGACGTAAATGAAATATTTTGGATCGTATTGCCTTGTACCAACGTAGTGCCAGGCCCTACCGTCGCATTGATACCCCGAAGGTTACCTGCGTTGGTCAAGGTCATGGGCGCACCGCCACACAAAGGGGCCGAACCACCAATGTAGTTGTTGGTTATCACAAAACCATTGGTCAGGGTGCTTGCAAGGTTGATGGCGGCATACGTCGAAGCAAGGGAACGGCTTACCGTTTGATAAAAACTGTTGCCGGTGACCGTCCACTCCGTGCTGGCCGTTGACAATATGATGCCATAACAGATGCTGGTTGAAAGGTAAAAATTGTAGATATTACAATTGGAAACCGTGTTACCGCTGTTGTAATGTGTTTGTGTGGTACTGGTACCTACGCTGTAAATACAGTTGGCTGGTGTGGTGGCACCATCATGGACATCGCAATTGTCAATCAGGTTGTTGTCGTTGCCATTGGTACCTGTGGTGGTACTGAAAAGTATCACGCCACTTGCCGTAGAGGTATTGACCCCTTTCACATCGCAGTAACGCACAGCGTTGTTGGAGGATTCATTGATGAATCGAATGGCCTGACCTGTGGTGCTCGTATTGGAAACAACCAAACCCTTGGTCGTACCTACGCCACCAGGACGCCCATCCAATCGCCACCAGATTCCGCCATTGAAATCAATGGCTGGTCCGGCATTGGCGCCGACAATGCTCAACAGCGGAGCGTCCGAAGCAGGACGAACGGTTACTGTATTGGACGAACTTGGCGCGTTGCTACAAGAAAGATTTTGGCCAAAGTTGATGGGGAAGGTCTCAGTACCGCTGGTATAGCCCGCGAGCAACTCCAACACAACGGGGCCACTGACGCCGCGGCTGTTCACATCTGCTGTTGCAGCAGTCAAAGTAGCATAGTTGCCACCGGAACCCACTGTATAAGTGCCGGACATTGGGGCAGCAGGTGTAGAACATACCAATGAAATATTGTCAATGCCTGCAGGAGGTGCTGTTCCTCCTGATGTATCATTTTTCCAAGTAAAGATTATTCTAAGCGTAACCGGAGCCGTGCAGTTGCCAACTAACGATGCTGGAATAGCAACGCTGTAGGTCTGAACAGTTGACGAATTCACCAATCTTGCAAAAGTAACAACTGGCGCAGGCAATACACCTGTACCCAAGGAGGTGGATGTAGCAACTGGGGTGTAGGACGTTGGCGCAAAACTTACCATGAGTTCATCATAGTTAGATTCGCCCAAATTTGCCCAGTTAAAAGACAAGTTGATGGCAGACTGACCTGCTGGGAAGGTTACGTCGCGCCAAAAGTGCACCACAGATGCACTGGTATTGGTATAACCCCATGTTGTACCTGCATCAGCGGACACAAAGGCAGAGCGGTTCGTAAAACCTGTTGGGACAGTTCCCAATTGCCAAGTATTGGTGATGCCTGAACCATTGTCAGACGACCAGCCATTGGCGGCAAAGGTGGTGCCGTTTTCAAAACCACCATCGCCCGTCGGGCTGATCAGCGTGGTTTGAGTTGAAGCTTGTTGAAGCAGCAAACTTAACGTCGCCACCAACAAAGACTTCATCCCATTTTTTAGGTGTAAAAGACTTTTCATGAGTATAATAACTACAAGTTTTGAGTAAAATGGATTCAATCAGGGCCTATGTAAAAACGTATTGTTGCACACGGTAACAATACAACAAAGAACCCCTTTATAAAAATTATGGCGCTGCGAAGCGCATACAATGCTAGTTGGCAGGGGTTGCCTGCTGCACTTCGGTCAGCACTTCAATAAGCCCAGGAATGAACGTCGCCAAAATACCCAAAGGCATTTGTTTGAGTTCAATATCCGTTTCAGCTTCAAGCAGCACCTTTTCATAGGATGATTTAATGGCTTCGTCAACAGGCTTATCCGCCTGTAATTCGACCAATACGTAGCCCAACAAGCGGTCATACGAATGGTACATAGCCTTTTCATCTTCAGCTTGATCAGGAGCACTCATGGCCAACAACATTTTAGCCTGCTCTTGTTCAATAGCACTGCCAATGTCGCTGGTTGTTTTCCATTTCACGGAAGAAAGATCGCCAAGTTGTTGCTCCGTTGTCGCATTTTGGCTGAAACCCTGGACGGCGACAAGCATCGTTACCAAGAGTAACGAAAGACTTTTTACCGTAACCCTTAACAGGGGATGGAGTGAAATAATGTTACTTTTCATTTGATAATATTAAATTTAATTGAGATCAATAATAACATGATTAGCATTGAAATGCCATGATTTTTATGCAAAAACTCAAACGTAAAAATGCCATGATACCCACGAAAGTGGTTCAATGGCTTACGAATGAATCAGAAAAAGATTCCAAGAAAATTGTTCAGGATAGCAGCATTACAGTCCAAATCTGGGACCCGTAGCATTGATCACCTTTCATGAAATTTTGTTTATCTGGATTAAATACCTTGCAAACGTAAGCAATATTTAGGTTTGAACAAATTTTTTTAAAAATTTTCGGACAAAAAGTAACAAGTTGCTTTAAAATATTGCAGTGAATACAATTGCTATTCCAATCAATTAACGCCCCGCTTGGCGTTGTCGCCAAGCAGAAACGTACAGCACGATACCAAATTTTCCAGTCGCTTGGTATTCATTCCCATTGGGATGCTGCCTGCACTTTATTCCACAAGCCTAGCCACGCAACGCAGGCCCAAGCGCCCTGCTTGGCGTTGTCGCCAAGCAGAAACGTACAGCACGATACCAAAGTTCCGACTCGCTGGGTCTTCAATCCCATTGGGATGCTGCCGAGACTTTATTCCCCAAGCCTAGCCACGCAACGCAGGCCCAAGCGCCCTGCTTGGCGTTGTCGCCAAGCAGAAACGTACAG
>CAIZLM010000130.1 GCA_903933805.1 uncultured Bacteroidota bacterium
ATGCGCTTGGTGAAAACACCAAGCGCGGCGATTGGGATGATCGTGGCGAACACCAAGCAAGGCAGAAAAAGTATCATGATACTGTTGAACCAATTCTTGAAACCATATTGATAAATCTCCAACAATCCCGCACCCTCACAACTTTGCGCGATGTGTTGCTACCACGGCTGATGCGGGGAGAGCTCAACCTGACTTAGCATGGAAATGAAACCCATCGATCGCAACGTCCTCATAATTCGCCCTACAAAGTGTGTTTATGATATGCAGCGAGGCGGAATTCTGTGCGAGGATTGAAGAAGCATTGAATCCTGCACATACTCCCGGAAATCCGTTATTTTTGCAGTAATCAACATTTAAAAACACAGCCTCGATGCAATACGAACTCAAAATTAGCGGCTCTCAAATGGACGACGGCGCTATCGATCTGGATCGGCTGGCACAATTGGCTGAAGGACTGCGTGACATTGCTAAGGGTGCCCTGCAAATCCGGCTGCTTGGCTCCAGCCAGAAAAAAGGGCGTGAAACCATGCGGCTCAATGATGCGTTGCGCATCCGGCTACGCGGATTGAAACCTGGAAGCACCATTTTGGAATTGGAATGTGAACCATTTAAAAACACACTTGCCCATATTCAAGGCGATTTTTTTAAACCGGATTTATTAACGCGACTGCCGGAACAAACCCCCGTAGCGTTAATCGTTGAGACCTTTTCCGATGCCTTGAATGAAACCTCTGATTCGGAGTATCTTGATAAACCGCTGCTCCACAACCTGCATCAATTCAAGAAATTGTTTTTATCGGATTCGGAATTGTTTCAATTCACCAATAAGGGCAGTATGCCCTCATTGAAACTGGCACGGGCAGACTTCGATCGGATTAAGATGCGCGAAGACCGCACCCCTGATCCTGCTCCTGTTATTTTGAGCGGCACTGTTGAATTGTTGCAATATTCAAAGTCAAAAATTGTCATCCTCACCGAAGAAGGCAGAAGTTTGAATGGGTTTCTGGCAGAAGGCTTGGCAGGTGAAGGCGCCAGCCGTTGGTGGGGTAAAAAGGTAACCATAACGGGTACAGCGCATTTCCGTCCAAGTGGTCGTATGGCATTTGTAGAAGTGGAACAAATGTTCGAGCCCAGAGCAAAAGATGAGTATTTTTCTAAGCCGCCACGCCACGAGACCGTGGAGCAGCAACTGGAGCGCCAACTCCAGCAAAAAGGCAATGTTAACAACCTGGCGGCCCTTATCGGAATCCTTGCGGACGACGATCAAAGCCTTGAAGCCGACCTAATGCTGCTCTCCAAATGAGAAGATTTGTACTGGACACCAACATTCTCCTCTTTTATGTCCGTGGACATTCGGTTTACAAAAAGGCCGAAATTCAGTGCCAATTGACATCCCCTGATGCATTTTTGATTGTTTCTGCTGCGACAAAAGGTGAATTGTTGCCTTTTGCGGAGCAAAACAACTGGGGAGAGAAAAAAATGACACTACTTGAAAAAACGCTGGACTCGTTTTTTCAAGTGGATATTATCTCCCGTGATCCACAAATGATGCGGGCATATGCAGACATTGACGCCTATTCTCAAGGAAAGCTAACGCGGCTTTCCAGTCCTTTCACTTCAAAAAACATGGGTAAAAATGACTTGTGGATTGCTGCAGCAGCACATGTTACTGGCGCTACGCTGGTAACAACGGATGCCGATTTTGATCACCTGGATGGGGTTTTTATTAAGCTGGAAAAAATCCCTATTTGACTTCATGCGCACCCTCAACGAAGACGCCATTGAATACGCCGCCAATAACCTATTCACCACTGAATTGGGTTACACGGAAATCATTTGGGGCCCTGAGATCGCCCCGGAAGGCGCCCGTATGCAGGAGCGTGAATTCAATGAGGTTGTGTTACGCGGGCGGCAGCGCCACTCACTCCGCCGTATGCGCTTGGTGAAAACACCAAGCGCGGCGATTGGGAGGATCGTGGCGAACACCAAGCAAGGCAGAAA
>CAIZLM010000131.1 GCA_903933805.1 uncultured Bacteroidota bacterium
CGAAAGCCGTACCATTTTCCACCTGAAATGGACATCCTCTGGGAAGACAGCACGGAGTGCTATGGCCAATGTCCTGATAAATCGCTCTTTTTATGGAGGGTAGAGGATATTAGAAATGGACGTGCGAAGGAATGAACAACTGTTTCATCCGGTAGAAAATGGTGTTGATGATATACACCAACGGAAAGCGTACCCCGTGGTGCCGCAAAATGGCGTAACATTCCCGCAGGCTGTTGAACATGCTCCTCAAACTTGCGTTGCTGGCCCCCCCATTGCGCATTTTTACCAGAATACCGGGCACATAGAGGGTGTTGAGCCGGTGTTGCTCAAACAGCCGATATTGCAATTCAAAGTCGGCCGCAAGTTTGTAGCGCAGGCTAAACAACTCGTGGTGTTTCAACACAGCACTTTTTATGAACAAAGCCGTGTTGGGTGGGAGCCATCCTTTGCGGAACAAGCCGGGCTTGAATGGGCGTGATTTCCAATAACGCTCCACTTTTGTCAGATCATGCTTGTTTACGTACACAATGTCACCATAAACGATGTCCTTCCCCCGATTCTTTTCGAAGGCTTCGGCAATTTTTTCCAGTACCGTATTGTTTGCATACAGGTCATCGGCACAAAGAAAACAAACCACATCACCCGTTGACATACGGATACCTTTGTTGATGGCATCGTATATACCCCCGTCTTTTTCGGATATCCAAACCAGCCTCGGACCATCAAATCTTTGGATAACGGCCACCGTGGCGTCAAGGGAACCGCCATCCACGATGATGTGCTCGACATTTCGGTATGTTTGACGCAATACGCTCTCAATGTTGGATGCGATGGTGGATGCAGCATTAAAAACGGGGGTCACAACGGTTATTTTCATGCTGAATACCAAAGTTGGTGGTTGGGCTGTTTAGAAGGATCTAAATGGTGGTTGGGAAACAGGTTGCGCGGACTATTTCTTCGGGTAGTTGGTGATGTCATAGCTGATGGCTGACAGGAGGAGCTGGAAGCCCAGGATAATCAGCAAGGTCGGAATAACCACGGTACCGGTTGGGGCGCCAACATGGTGTTGCGAATACGCGATGAAATTTGTTACGCCATAAACCGTGCCGATCACCATAAATGGAATACCAAACAGTAGGTACAGCGAGGCAATGTTGAAGTCGAACAAAAAATATTTCAGGATAATTCTCTTGAAAAAGGCTTTCATCAATTTGGGGGGAAACTCAAAAAGTGTCCTCGTGACAGACAACTGCGATTGCTCGTCCCCATACCGCGCCTTCATCGGAATCTCCTGTATCACGGCGTTCGAGTAATACAATTCAATCAGCATCGAAGATTCAAAAAAATATCTTTTGTGGATTTGCTCCAGCGGAATACTTTGAAGCATCTCGTTGCTGATGGCCACAAACCCATTGCTGGGATCAAAAATATTCCAATATCCCGACGCGGCCTTGATAAAAAAACTCAATCCCAGGTTTCCTATTCTTCGCAGTACGGGCATCTGTCTCAAGGCTTTCAAATCCCTGAACCGATTGCCCTTGGTATAATCTGCCTTGTTTTCAACCAACGGTTTTATCAGCGCAGGAATGTAGGCGCTGTCCATTTGATGGTCACCGTCCATTTTGATGATGATGTCACTGTGGACTTCCAACGATTTTTTAAACCCGGTGAGCACGGCCCCCCCCACGCCCTGGTTTTTTTCATGCCGCAGGCAAATGATGCGGCTGTCCGCTTGCGCAAGCCGATCCAATATCTCGGCGGTATGGTCGCTGGAACAGTCATCCACCGCGATGATCCACGCAATATCCGCTGGAATATCCCTGATCACCGCTTCAACATGGTTGGCCACGTTGTAACAAGGAATCACCACCGTTACGATCATTGTTCGTTGCTTTTATAAATATATACGCCGAAACTGTCCACCAACAGCGTCATTCGACGTACCTCGTAAGGGTTGGGCTTATAGGGGAATAAAAAATATCTGACGCCCAATTGCTTCAGTCGCGGCGAGCAAGGATCCATGTTGATGGTGTAAAGATCAGGTTGATTGAGTGTAAATGAAATAGAATCGCGTTCGTCATAGATCATCCTCGAAAAGCAGATGTGCGCATACCGGTTGTAAACGTCCTCGTTTTGCTTCTCCGGGTCGAGCACGTGAAGCTTTTCCAAGGGTGGCGAAAATTGTACGCCGTTGAAACAGTTGATGCCCGCCGATTTCAAATAATTGGCATACTGATATTTTCCAAAAACAACCCATCCTGCATTCGGATCCTTGGCGTTTAGATCGGATACAATTTTGTACAGCTTGTTGTCAAAAAACGGAGCAAGCCCCTGACTGAGTGGATTTATTTTGAGGTTGGGCAGCAGGAAAAGGAGGGTGGCGGTGAAAAATGCCATTCTATACCGGTTGTGCTGACTAAAATGTAGCACCAGCCAGTTCAGCCCGGCAAAAAAGATGGTCGCTTTCATTACTTGCCCGCTGGAGAAAAAAGAAACAGCGTTTTTGTTGAGCTGGTAATGGATGGCATAGGATACCATCAAAAGAGCCAAAAATGATACTATTTTGGTCGGTATATTGTTTTTGACCAATGCACTTTTGTGGTGCGCAAAAAACAAGATGGTTGCAACCACATTCGAGAAGCCCAAGATAAAGAAAGCTCTGCCAGGCTGACTGGTACTAAACAGGCTTATTTTCGCCAAAGATTCAGGAAATCCTATGAACATCCAGCAGTAAATGACCAATTGGAAAACAAGTACCGAAATCAGGAGTGGTTCCGTTTTTCGGGTCTTGATATAATCCGCAACAATCACCACTGCGGCAATGGGCGACAACAGTAGAAAAGACGACAATTCGCACATGTTTTCCCAGGAAGCAGGGAATTTCCCCTCCCGCATAAACCAGCTAAAGTTGTCGGTGAACAGGCGCACAAATTCAAAATTACCGCCTGGTTCGTTTCGTTGGCCAGGGTAAACCGTCTTTGTGACAACGTCTATGGTGTCTTTTGCCTCCTGAAAGAACAGGTACAACAGGTACAACAGCGCACCGGCTGTAATGAGCAGTGTTCCCGTTTTCCAAAGTAGCTTGCTGCGGAGTTGTTCCGGCATCGTTTTCCGGTATTGTACAAAAAACCCAACAAGAAGGGCTACGAAGAAGTACGACAATGGCACCAAGTAGGCCGGGTACAAAATCATCGCAAAAGAATAGGCCGATAAAACAAGCAGTAATCCGTTGAACAGGATCGTTTTTGGGCTGTCAGAGAGCAGTATATAGACAAAAGCAACAACCGATAAACTGCCAAACATAAACAACTCTGTGTTGATGGACCACCACTGAATGGCGGAAGACATAAAGATCCAAGCGCTGCCAAATGCACTCAGGTTGAAATTGTTCCTGGTAAAGAGCATCAAGAACAAGAAAAACGACATCAAGGCAGGGAAGATCCTAAAATTCCAAATCCAGGAATAGGCGCGTTCTGTATCGAGGAAATAACAACCCCAAAACGATGGTTTTACCATGCTCAACAAATGTGTTGTGGGCAATCCAAAGGTCAGCGGAACTTTCCCGTACCCAAGTGATTCGTTGGAAACCGGGAATCCTTTTTTTACTTGTGATAAAAAAAATGTTGAACCCACCAGCCATTCATCCGATCGGATCGGTAGGGGCTCGCCAGCCAACAAACCTCGCCTGAGATTCCCACCGTCGTACGCAATGGTGTTCCAGAATGGAATCGAGGAGTTGTGCAGTTTCAAACCCACGAATAAAAAGAAAAGTGCCGTACAGATCGACAGAAAAGCAATTGTTTTTTTGTCAAAACGTATCAATTCAAAGGTATCCTCGATACCATGGATGTGGCTTTCCAATGCAATTGCAGGTTGTGCCGGATGCGATGGCGTTGTTGTCCCTGGTTTTGGTGTTGGTATTTTTCTTTTCATTGCTTACTGCTTTCTGATGAATAAGTAGGTAGCATCTTTGTCGTTGGCCGCAGGAAGCTCCTCGAATTGATGTACAAGTGGGGGCATTAAATTAAATTCCGGTATATTATTGACCGGGCTACCCTTGATCGGAAATTTTACCGGCTCATAGGGCGCTTTGCTGGTAAAACCATTGAAGACATCGACATAATTACCCCACCATTTACGATAAGCGATGATGTGGGGCTGTGTGAGCGAGTCTTCCCGGAGGTTGTTGCCGACATACCCAACCGTTACCTTACTGTTCAGGTAATACATGTAAGAGGTTTCTTCGTAGTTGGTCGCAATGATCAGGGTGTCGCTGGCAGGGTACTGCGCTTTGATGTACGGAATGGTATAGTCCAGTGGCCCTTTGTAAGGATGCGTCATCTCAAAGATGTGCCCTTTGAGGTACGGCAGGTTTTTAAACACCGAATAGGCGAAAAACCCCGAAAAAACCACTGCGGGAGCCAACATCTTTGCCGACAAAAGCCTGGTGCTGGTTCGGGAATAATGCTTGATCAGCGTGAAAAGGTCTATTAATATGATCGCAGATACGATGGGTTGTAAGTATATGATATACCGGGTATAAATGATGTTCGGGATTTTTGCGATCGCCAGTATATACACGACGACAAACAAGGAGAGAAAGGTAGAGGCCCGGAAGAGCATGTTCTTTTCCCTAAAAAATGCCTTCGCATGCAGCCAGGTCCATGATTTCAGGGCAATTGCCAGCCAAAGCAACTCGAATTTTTTGAAATAATTGACCACATAATACACGTGTTCCCAGTACATCTTACTGTTGAACCCATTGTAATCGCTCAATGCTTTCGAAATTTCAAAAGTTTTAAAATAGGAAAGCAAGGGATAAACAAACACCAGCGCAATAGCCGATGGAAGCACCCCGGGTACAGATTTTTTTATCGCAGCAGTTAAATTTGACGTCGTCCATTGGTGTAAACCAACCACCACTTCCGAAATACCCAGGCACATCACCGTGATAAAAAATGCCGGAGCAAATGTCATGAACAGCAACCACAGCGCAACTGATTGTACCGCCACATACACCACGCTGTTGGAGGGCTTATAAAAGCGAAAACGCGCATAAAGCCCAAGAATTACACCCAGCAACAACATGACCAGCGCATAATACCGAACCTCTTTCAACAAGATTACCAAGGAAATGCAACTCAGTTCCAACAGAAAAAAAAGCGATATAAAAGCGTACCGCGTGAAGGTGTCAGCAAAAAGTCGAGACAGAAATATCGCCAGCAACATCAACCCCAGCAATCCGGCCAAGGCAAAGGTTGACCGATAAACGCCTGTTTTTTCGTATAAATCATCCGCTTTTTCTGCCAGTTTGTAGCCAATGGTGCCATAGTAGTAGTGCCCCCAGTTGGTCCCTCCGATGTAGGCATCATCTTCACCATTGATACCCAAGGTGTCATTGCTGTATTTGAGGTCATAAAAGACGTTTTTCCCATCGTGTACCTTGGGATAACCAAATTGTAACACCCGCGCTGACCCCATGGCGGTCATACTCTCGTCGGCCCAAAAAAGGGGGTATGCGATATTTTTAAACAAGCTGACGGCAAATAGGAGCGCTGCAACCGACGCGACAAACAAGAACTTGCTCGAATGCCTATTTTTGAAATCGCTATAATCGAAATATACAACGTTGTTTTTATGGCTGGGTGTTCCTTTATGGGGGATTGTTTTTTTTTGTTTGCTGGCCATTGTTGCTGTGTTTTTGCTTTGCGAATGTACGAACAGTTTTATTGGCCTAAAGTAGATCTGGTTTTTTTTGGGTATTTTCAGCGAAAAACGGCTCAATAACACGGTAATTGATCCAAGTACCCATGATTCGAGTTTTTTAAAAGCCATGATGCCTTGCGCTAATTCCTCCCAAAGTAACGAGTTGTGGCCGCGCCGGAGACAAAAAACGTACCTTTTTGGGCCAGACAGCGTGCCTCCCAACCAGTGTTACGCCCGTTGATAAAATGGTATGTAAATAAAAAACGACCTACAAAGCCAAAGCTTCGTAAGTCGTTCATATATAATGTGATCTCTATGGGACTCGAACCTTTGTTTTCGAAGTTATCGGATAATGTTCGCAAGTCGTTTAATTTCAATGAAATACAATGCAAATGTAGTAACGTTGAGTAACATAAAATTAGGTAAAACATAGGAATAACGACAACTGAAACGACAACTATAAGTAACAAGACGTATCTTTGTGGCATAATTATGAGTTAAAGATGCCCGACGTTCGTTTCAACTTGAAAAACAAATCGGAGAC
>CAIZLM010000132.1 GCA_903933805.1 uncultured Bacteroidota bacterium
GACACCGAGTGTAACCACTACTTATACGGTGACGGTATCGAATGCGAGTGGCTGCACCGGGACGGCAACCGCGACGGTCAGTGTTGTCGCGGCACCGACGCCTTCCATAAGCGTCGTGGAAACATCCGGTATCGCCAACGATGGTGTAGTGATTTCTGGCGCCCCCGTTGGTTTAACTGCTAGCGGCGGTTCAGCGTATTCATGGAGCACAGGCGATACCTCGGCATCGATCATGGTATCGCCAAGCGAGACTACGACATACACGGTTACGGCGACGGATGTGACGGGATGCACGGGCACTGCTACGACGACCATCACGGTTCCACCGTCTCAATCGTCGGCCATATCGGTTGCTGAAACTTCTTGTACGATCAACGACGGAAAAATCATGGTGGGCAACAGCGTCACCTTATTCGCCACAAGTGGCAATTCGTTTGTCTGGTCAACCCTTGAAACCACGGCCTCCATTACGGTGACGCCATCGGTAGAGACGGCCTATACCGTCACGGCAACGTATCCGAACAGTTACACCGCCAGCGCTACCTACACGGTGTACATCGTTGAGGCGCCAACTGCGACAGTTTCAGAGACAGACAACTCGTGTACGGCCAACGACGCCAAGGTTTTAGGGACAGACCCGGCCATTGTGACGGTGGCGCCAGTGGGTGCTTCACCGTTTACCTATGCCTGGTCCAATGGCGGAGGTTCAGGTATTTCGGCCAATTATACCAACAGTACGGTTGGTAACTACCTGTACACAGTGACAGTGACCAGCACGGATGGCTGTACGGTGACTGCTACACAAGGCGTTTCTGTGGTTGCACCGCCTGTACCGATGGCATCTATATCGCATATTACCTGTAATGGTCTGAGTGATGGATCAGTTGATTTGTCGGTTTCTGCTGGGTTGTCGCCGTACAACTATGTATGGACTACTGCTCAAACCACCCAGGATTTAAGTGGATTGGTTGTTGGTACCTACAGGGTGACGGTGACCGATGCCAACGGTTGTACTGGCAGCAACACATCCGTTGTGACGGAACCGCCTGTGTTATCGGGTTCTATTGTCGGAGTTTTGGCCACTTGCCTTTCGACGAATGGCACCGCCAATCTTACAGTAACAGGCGGTACTACACCGTATCAATACGTTTGGAACAACAGCACTTCAACAGAGGATTTGAGCGGACTGGGATTTGGGACGTACACCGTGACGGTGACGGACAACAAAGGATGCACCAAGACCTCCTCCACGACGCTGGGTACCACGTGCAGGTTGTTTACGGGCAAGGTGAAATGGCGGACAGATCCAATGCAGGGTGTTGGCGCCGCAACGGTTGCGCTGAGTGGAAACACGGCGGCATCGGTTGTAACGGGTGTTGATGGTTTGTATTCGATGATCGGAGATGGCGGCAACTTTGTAGTCACCCCCACGAAGTCAACGGGCAAACTGAACGGTGTAACGGCACTTGACATATCTCGCATTTCCCAACACATCGGAGGTACCTTGTTGTTTTCCGATCCATACGACTTTATTGCATCAGACATCAACAAGAGCAATGCCGTGACGACAACGGATGTTACGATCCTTCATAGTGCATTGCTGAACAATCCAATAGCGTTGAATCAGTTCAAAAAATCCTGGCGATTTGTGCCAATGGATTACACCTTTGTAACGCCATATGGGTCGCCAGCGTTCTGGAATTTCCCTGAACAGCGCACCTATACAGCCATTACCATGAGCCAGGAGAACCAAGATTTTGCGGGCATCAAAATTGGAGATTTGGTGGCGCCGAGTACGAACCCGGCTTTGAAGCCAGCGCCGGCTGTTCCGGTGGTATTTTCAGTGCCGAACCTGACGCTTCAGTCCGACAGCATCGTTGAGGTGCCATTCCGGTGCCGCAATTTCAATGATCTATTGGCTTTACAGGCCTGTTTTTGGTTCAATCCTGCGGTGTTATCCCTAGAAAATATTGTTCCAGTAGCCAGTATGCCTTTTCAGACGGGCAATTTTGGCACTTGGGATTTATCGGAGGGCCAGTTGCGGTTGGTTTGGGCGGTTGCCAGTGCCCATACATTGTTGGGCCAGCCGGAGTCATTTCGCTTGCGATTTAGGGTGTTGGAAGGTGGCCAGTCGCTTCAGGAGGTGCTGAAGATCAGTGGCAAGCAACTGGAACCGATGGCATGGCACACGGACAACCGTCCGGAACCGGTGGAATTGTCGTTTTACCCGGTGACGGAATCGCAACAGCGCGGTGAAACAACGGGCGCGTTCGTATTTGCACTGTATCAGAACGAGCCGAATCCTTTTGAAGACAAGACGACCATTGGTTTCACACTTCCAGTGGCCTCGGCGGCCACGTTGACGGTGTACGATGAGATTGGTCGTGTGGTATTCACGGAGAAGGGCGACTTTGAGAAGGGGTATAACGCCATTTCACTGGATCGTGCGCTGTTGAACACAGCGGGTGTTTTATACTACACGCTGAAAACGGCGACAGACGTGGCAACGAAGAAGATGATACAGGCCAAATAATATGGTAACTGGTTAGGTGGCACGCTTTCTGGCCCAAAACGGCCCATTTTCCGCCATACTGCGCAAATTTTTTTGACCGTAGCGCTGCTACGTCTGGCAAAAAATGGTCTCTTTTTCGTCTCAGACGCGACCACGCTAACCAGTTACTACAATTAAACAATAGAAACCCCGATTGGCCTGTACTGATCGGGGTTTCTATTTTGATTTTGTTGGGTCAGGTATTTCAATGGCTGGGACTTCTACGTTTCATTTCTAACTCGTAGCTGAAAAAGCTGTATATTTGAGAAATTATTTACATTTATTGTTCCTTGATTTTATTGTAGTTGAAACCAGTGTGTTTTTCAACCTAGCCACGCGTCATAATTTTTTTCGCAAATGGTTGGGTAGTCATGTCTGAGACAAAAAAGTGGCCATTTTTTGCCAGACGAAGCACATTTTTGCAGGCCGCATCAGCGCTACTGTCAAAAAATCTGCGAAATCTGCCGAAAAATGGACCTTGTTGGGCCATACAGCGTGCCACCCAACCAGTTCCTTTTTTTCAAAAGAACAGACAGTAGTCGGAACAGGAAATTTCACAGATGAATAAAGTGACTCATTATGCCAGCAATTTTCTATCATGACAAAATATTTTTTTGCATTGTCATTGCTTATAGCTCAAATGCTACTGATTAAGTCCGATCTAAAAGCGCAGACTGATTACAATTCCTTGATCAAAGGAGCTAGGGCAATGATACCCAATGAACTGGGAAAAGCGGATACCGTTGTAACCAAATTGTTGGAGGAAATTGAGGAGCGTGGACTAAAAAACGATTCCCTATTCGCCAAAGCGACTTTTCTCAAGGGGATGATTCAGCAGTATCACGGTTGGCTCAACATCGCTGCCAAATATTATCTCGAGGTGTTGCAAACGGCATATTCAAAACAAAACGAGAAGCTAACGGGAGATTGTTACAATAACCTAGCAATTATTTATCAGCACCAGAGCAGGTATCCGGAAGCGTTGCAAGCCTACCATCGATCGCTTGAAAGCGCAGAAAGCCTAGGAGACTCCACGAGTATCGTTGAAACTTGGATGAACATCTTTTTGCTGGACAATTACACCGGTAATTATCCCACTGCAATTGAGGGGTGTAAGCGGACATTGGATTATTTCCAACGTCATTTGGATACGGTAAATATGGCATATTGTCATGGTAACCTTGCAATGTTCTACGGTTCTAATCATTCAGATTTGGTAGAATACCACATGCAGGAGGCGCTTCGATACTTCACAGCCATGCATGATACATACAATGTAGTCAAGTGTAATATTGATATAGCCGAATTTTATGTTAAAATCAATCAATTTATAAAGGCTAGAGCTGTACTGTTACAGACCAAGGAGAAATGTTTGCAAAATGATTTCAAAGATGTTTTAGAAACGGTTTATCGCTTATTGGCCGAAACGGAAATGGGGGAAGGTGGCGATGCAAGTCTGGCCGAGGAATACATCGAGCGGGCTTTATCTATTTGTAAGGTGCAGGATCTGCAACAGAAAATGTTGAAGGTATTACTGGTAAAGACAAGATTGTATGCCAAGTCTGGCAACTTTCCCTTATTCACTGCGGCGCTCGATGAATACATTACCTTGGAAAATACGGTGTCGGGTAATAGCAGCAGCCGTATCTACAAAGAAATGCAGACCATTTATGAAGTTGAGAAAAAGAACTCACAGAACAAATTGTTGAAATTAGAAAACAATCGATTGGCCTATAAGATGAAATTATTGCTGTTGGCGCTGTTGGGTGCTACTTTGGCTACTGCGATCATTGCTTACCAATATTTCCGAATAAATAGGGATGCAAAAACGATGTACAAATTGAACTTGTCCATTGCCAATACCAAAATACACCATACAATTGAAACGAATCTTGCCGAAGACAACACAATGGGAAATCTCTTCGAAGCAATCTCTTGGCGGATTGAATCTGAAAAATTATTTCTTCATCAAGGCTTTAGTATCCAAAATTTATGTTTGCTCATGAACAGGAGCGAGCGCTATATTTCCAAGGCGATTGCTGAAGGAGGTGGCACCAATTTTTCCAATTTGATTCGCGATTTTCGAGTAAATGAGGCCCGCCGACTTTTGGTTGATCACACTGATTTGAATCTCATGTCGCAGGTAGCAGAAAAATCCGGCTTTGGCACGAGACAAACCTTTTACAAAGCTTTTAAAATCGTGACGGGTTTTACACCGCAAGAGTATGTTTCTTGGTCAATAATAAATAGGGCTGTTAGTATGGATGATCTAGTGGATTGAATACGATCCGAGGCTTTCTGTGGGCATGGTGGTTTTCGTAGTGTAGGCCTGCAAAACCTGCTTCGTCTGTCAAATAATGGCCATTTTTTGTCTCGGTTTTTTTCCTGTACCTTTACGCTTAAATGCAACGATTTTTAACCTTTCTGCTCATATTTGGTATTTTAGGCCAGGCGTCCATCCGGACAGTTCTGACCCTGCACTACCAGTTGAATCGTGCGGTTTATGTTAAAAACTGTGAAAACAAAGACAAGCCCAAACTCCATTGCGATGGCAAATGCTATCTAAAAAAGAAAATGGGCATCAAAATAACAACGCGTTCAGAAGCGCCTATGTTGCCGGAAAGTTTTCAGCAAAACAAGGATTTACAATTGTTTTGTGAAAATTTTGTCCCGATGAACTTCTTACGCTTTGAAACGTCGGCCAGTATGGAGTTGC
>CAIZLM010000133.1 GCA_903933805.1 uncultured Bacteroidota bacterium
ATATGCGAAGTATGGCGGAAAATGGGCCTTGTTGGGCCAGGCAGCGTGCCACCTAACCAGTTACTTTTATTCAATGTTGAAATTGGTTGGTTGGCAGGGTATGGCCCCAAAAAGAACGTTTTTAGCCATACTTCTCTCCTATTTTTGTCTCTGTCGTGCATTACCCAACCAGCTACTACACATGGTGCGTAAAGGTATTCCATTCTGATTACTCAATGGCCGTTGTGGCTGCTTAAGACAACCGTTGAAGGATCTTTTCGTGTCATTTCAGTCCTTGCGGCCTCTGCTTGGTTCATGTTTTCGATGCCTTTCAGGAGCGCATCGGCATTGAACGAGATGCTGTTGATGCCCTCATTCACCAGGAACTGGGCAAATTCCGGCATATCACTGGGCGCTTGGCCACAGAGGCCGATTTTAATACCCTTGTGGCGTGCTGCGCGAATGGCCGAAGCAATGAGCCGGATAACAGCCGGATTTTTTTCGTTGAACAAATCGCTCACGAGTGCTGAGTCCCGGTCGAGGCCCAAGGTGAGTTGGGTAAGATCATTGGAACCAATGGAAAACCCGTCAAACACCTCCGCAAACTCCTCTGCCATGAGCACGTTGCTAGGAATTTCGATCATTACGTAAATTTCAAGCCCATTTTGCCCTTGTTCAAGTCCAAAATCCCGCATAGTAGCCACCACTTTCTTGCCTTCTTCTACCGTCCTGCAAAAAGGCACCATCAGTTTTACATTGGTGAAACCCATCTCGTCGCGCACTTTCTTCATGGCCCTACACTCAAGTGCAAAGCCGTCTTTGTACAATGGCGAATAATAACGAGACGCTCCCCGAAAGCCAATCATCGGATTTTCCTCGATCGGCTCAAACTGACGGCCACCCACGAGATTGGCATATTCGTTGCTTTTGAAATCGCTCATGCGTACAATGACATCGTGGGGGTGAAAAGCGGCGGCAATGGTGGCCACACCTTGCGACAATTTATCTACAAAATAATCTTTTTTATCCCGATAATGGCGGGTCAATTGGGTAATTTCATTGCGGACAGCAGCGTCGGTTATTTGCTCAAAACGGGTGAGGGCCAACGGGTGAACTTTGATGTGGTGGGCAATTAAAAACTCCATACGCAGCAGACCAACCCCCCGATTGGGCAGGAACGATTGCTGAAAAGCCAGCGAAGGATCACCCAGAATGAGCATTGGCGCTGTTATGGGCATTTGAAGGTTGGAAATATCCTTTTCCACCACCGTCCATTCGGCTTTTCCGGCATAAACAAAACCCGTTTTACCTTCGGCACAAGAGACCGTAATCAAATCTCCATCGTGGATTTTATCGGTTGCATCGCCACAGCCAACGATGGCTGTCGTGCCCAATTCACGGGCAACAATGGCAGCGTGGCTGGTACGCCCGCCCTTGTTGGTAATAATGGCTGCCGCACGTTTCATGATTGGATCCCAGTCGGGATTGGTCATGTCAGTGACCAGTACCTCCCCTGTTTGCAACAGGTGCGCTTCTTTGGGAGAACGGAGAATTCGGGCTTTTCCAAAGGCTATTTTATCACCCAAGCCTGCGCCCTCCGTCAGTTTTTTCCCTTTTGCGTGAATGGTATAGGCTCTTACGATGGCGTGGGCGTATTTTTCTCCGTAAATTGTCTCCGGGCGGGCCTGGACGATGTACAATTTGCCGGTAGGGCCATCTTTTGCCCACTCAATATCCATGGGTTTTTTGTAATGCTGTTCGATTCGCACGCACCACTTGGCCAGTATGATGGCATCGGTATCCGTTATAGAATACATGTCACGTTTGTGCTGCGGTGTAGGTTGGTTATCCACTTGGGATGCAGCAGATGGATCAATCGCGTGAACCATGGTCCACTCTTTTTCACCCATTTTTCGTTGTATCACAGGGTTGAATATACTGTCCAAATGCGGCTTGAACAGCACATATTCATCTGGGGTGGAAGTGCCCTGCACGATGTTTTCGCCAAGACCATAGATGCTATTGATCACCACCACCTTGTCAAAGCCGGTATCCGGATCAAGGGTGAAAGCCACACCCGAAATGGCTTGGCCTGCGAGTACCATCTTTTGCACCCCCACCGATATGGCTACATCGGCGTTGCCAAATCCCTGATCTTCACGGTATTTAATAGACCGGTCGGTAAACAGGGCAGAAAAGCAACGATGTACAGTCTTAACCACGGCATCTTCACCGGTAACATGGAGAAAACTCTCCAATTGCCCCGCAAAACTGGCCGATGGCAAGTCCTCCGCTGTTGCACTGCTGCGTACGGCGAGCGTAATATCGGCGCCTTCGCGCTGGCACAAATCGCGGTAAGCCTGTTTGATTTGTGCCACCAATGGTTCCGGGAGCGCTGCCCGCCGCACCAAATCACGGGCACGGGCGCCGACACCTTCCAGGTTTGAAAAATCGTGCTTGTCCAGCTCACTCAAAATAGCTTCCAAGGTGGCACGTAAGTTGTTTTCTTTCAAAAAATACCGGTATCCATCGGCTGTGACCGCAAAACCATCTGGAACAGGAATACCTTTGGGGGTAAGTTGAGAAAACATTTCGCCGAGCGAGGCGTTTTTACCCCCTACCAATGGGAGGTCTTCGATGGAAATTTCTGAAAAGTGTTTTATGTAGTTTGGCATTGCGTGGGTGGTAGTGTTCGTGCAAAAGTGACGACTTTTAATACACTTTAATGATGATGTAGGTCAGGTCTGGGAGTGACTTTTATGACTTTTTCAGCTGGCAATGCGTATCTTTTTCATTCAACCAATTGTATACCCACTCCGTTTATTACCCCATAAACACACAGACCATGTCCAACAACAACGCAGATATGCTTGGTTTAAAGGAAGATCAGGTGATCGCCTCCAGGGAGCGGCATGGCCGTAATACCTTGGACTACCAAAAAGAATATGGCTTTTGGGCGGCGGTTAAAAGTTTGATAAAGGAACCCATGGTGGTATTGTTGTTGGTGACTTCCTCCATTTATTTTATCAGTGGAAAGACCGGCGATGGGCTATTTTTAGCCGCAGCGATCGTATTGGTATCAGCAATTTCCTTGTACCAAGATTCCAGGAGCCGCAATGCCCTGGAAAAATTAAAGGCATTTACGCAGCCCAAATGCAAGGTCATCCGCGACGGCGCTACTGTAGAGATCAACAGTGAAGATGTTGTGGTAGGAGACCTTTTGGTGGTGGTGGAGGGCGCCCCCATTGCTGCCGACGGCGAGATAATACGTTCCAATGATTTTTCCGTGAATGAATCCATCCTCACCGGCGAGTCTTTACCCGTGTACAAGGATACCGGCAAAGAAGACCGTTTCATTTACTTGGGCGCCTC
>CAIZLM010000134.1 GCA_903933805.1 uncultured Bacteroidota bacterium
CATAAAGGGGTATGCTGGTCCATATTTCCCCACGCTGGTAACATTTGGATTGGGTTTGAACGCGGATTGGTAAAAATTAATTCGTCATCAGAACAAGTAGAGGTTTTTGAAGCATTCAACGGGTTTGATGCATTAAAAACGGCAGATATTTATCACATCCAATTGAAACCGGAAGGTGATGGTTTGTGGCTGTTGACAAACAATGGACTGTATCAATTGGATTTTAATAAAGGCATAGTAGCACGTTATTGGAAGGGTGGTTCGGGGCAGTATTACCTGCCTGCAGATAATATTCGACATTGCTATATAGACAAAGAAGGAGTGTATTGGTTTGCCACCTCAGAGGGATTGATGCGGTGGGATCCGGTTAAGTCGGTTTCAAGGCTTTATACCATTGCGGATGGGTTGCCGCACAACAATCTTTACGCTGTTTATCCGGATGCGTTTGGTTTTTTGTGGATGAGCAGTGACAACGGTATTGTTCAGTTTAAGCTTTCTACTGAAAAATGTCGCTATTTTCAGACACAAGACGGTATTACGCACAACGAGTTTAATCGTATTTCACACTGTCAGGCGGAGGATGGAACGCTCTATTTTGGTGGGTTAAACGGTATAACCTCTTTTGACCCCAAGGATTTTCAATCGGATTTTGACAAGGAATCTGGTATTGCAGTTTATTTGACTCGGGCAATATTGTATTCTGAAACCAGTGATCAAGAGATTGATATATTAAAAGACTACTATAAGAACAATAAGATTTTTTATAGGCATTCAGACAGGTTTCTCAACCTACAATTTGGTGTAGCGGGCTTTTTTCAACCAGGACAAGTTACATACAGTTATAAAATAGAAGGATTAAGGGAAAAATGGGTATCGTCTAAATCGGCGGACTTTCAATTGGCGGGGTTGCCGTACGGTAAACACACGTTGATTATTCGGGTAAAAACTCCGAACGGCGATTATTCCAAGGACTGCCGCATAGAAATTGATGTGCCGAAACCATTTTATCTGCAGTTTGGATTTTTGTTGTTGGGAGCGCTGCTGGTGTGTGTACTGGTGTATGTATTTTTTCAGTACAGGGTAAAATTACTGCGTCAGCGGCAGTTGGAACTTGAGATGGAGGTCGCTAGTCGAACCCGCAAAATCAGTCAGGATAAAAAATTGATAGAACAGCAATCAGAACGTTTGGAGCGGTTGGCAGAAGAGAAATCCCATTTTTTTGCCAATGTTACCCATGAGTTGCGCACGCCCTTGGCCTTGATTTTGGGCGTTATCAAAAGTATAGAGCAAGGTATAAAGGATGCTCAGGAACGGGAGCTTATCGCGGTGGCCATCCGAAATACGCAGCATTTACTGAATATGGTGCATGAGATACTATACCTATCCAAAACGGAAACAGTCACCCAACGACTGAATTATTCGATCGTGAACGTAGCGGATTTGACCCAGCCCCTTGTTGCGGAATACCAAGTAATAGCCCGTCAAAAGGGGATAAAATTGACCTATATTGTTGAAGAAGCGGACATGGCGACGATCTGGGCGGATCCGCAATACGTGGGTATTATTCTCGCCAATTTATTGTCGAATGCGATTAAATTTACCGGAAAAAATGGTAGAGTTACGGTTAACATTCAAAAATTGGATGATAAAATATCAATCACCATTACCGACAATGGTCGCGGAATACATCCACTTGATTTACCCCATATTTTTGATCGGTATTATCAAACACAATTACCCGGTGCCGCAGCAGAGGGTGGGACGGGTATAGGCTTGGCATTGGCGCGTGAATTGACAGAAATGATGCAGGCTGAAATCACGGTAGTAAGTGTTCCGGGCGCTACCACGTTTTGTGTGTTGTTTCCGTATTCTGCCTCGTCAGAAAGCACGGTCGCAACCGATGGCGGTGTTGGTGTCACAAGCATTGTTGATAAATTGCCGACTTCAACTGTATTGGAAAATCAAAATTCGAAGATACTTATTGTTGAAGACCATCCCGATTTTCAATTTTTGTTGAAGGTCATCTTCAAAGATTTGTACCAAATATTTACGGCTTTTAATGGCGAAGAAGCCCTGGCTTTTCTTGCTTCCAACCCACTTCCTGATCTGATTATCTGTGATGCTATGATGCCGGTGATGGACGGCTTTCAGTTGATTGCGAAATTGAAAAAAATGGAAAGTTATGCCCGGATTCCGATTTTGATGTTAACAGCCAAGGATCAAGCGGAGGATAAAAAAACGGCCATTCGGCTTGGTGTAGACGACTATTTGTTGAAACCAATTGAGCAGGATATGTTGCTGTTGATGGTAAAAACTATTCTAGATCGCAAAAAGATCAGGGCGCAGGAAAAAAATCGCCTTTTTGAATTGGCCGATTCGGACGTGGCAGGCGCTGAATTATCAGAAAAGGATGCTGCTTGGATGGATCATGTGGAGCAGTTGTTGTATGCAGGTATATCGGACCCTTCATTCTCTATTGACAAATTGGCGCAGGAGGTATTGATGAGCCGTTCTACCTTTTTCAGAAAAATAAACCATTTAACAGGCCTCACCCCGCATACATACGTTCAGGAAGCGCGTATGCAGCAGGCTAGAAGAATGTTGGAATCGGGTAAGTTTGATTCGGTCAAATCAGTTGCAGAATCCGTGGGGCTTCGCGATATAAAGTACTTTGCGAGACAATACAAGCAGCGATTTGGTAAGTCGATCTCTACGTATGCAATAGAATATTAACCTGTCGTTCGCAAAATATTGCCATTTTTCTGGGGCCACAACTGTCTTTTTCAAAGAAAAGTACGGCCGTAATGGATTCCGAAAAGAAAATGAATATTTATATATTTAATGATACAAATCATTTAAAATCAATGCTTTAATAAATTTGTAGCATACAACTTTACGTTGATAAATGAGTGGTTTGACACAATTTTCTACCTGAAAAACGTGTAAAAAATAATAGATACAAATTTCTTTCATTTATTATTGTTCCAGCCAAATGGTTAAATTTATCTTGCACTATCAATTTGAGAAGTAGCATTGATGAACGGGATATAGGGGTGCTTGGGAAAGCACAAGCATCCCTTATCTAAACCTTCAGGTGCGTTGATGGATATTCCGCCTTTTTAACACGTTTCGTCCCGGCCAGCTTATGCTGCGCCGGGATTTTTTATGGTAACTGGTTAGCGTGGTCGCGTCTGAGACAAAAAAATGGCCATTTTTTGTCTCAGATGAAGCGGATTTTTGTAGGCCTTAGCAGCGCTATGGTCAAAAAAATGGGCGAAGTATGGCGTAAAATGAGCCTTTTTGGGCCAGACAGCGTGCCACCTAACCAGTTGCTTTTTATGATAGCAAAATTTTATTCGGTATTTTTTGTTAATATTGAAGATTTGATGTAGATTTGTTAAGCCTTGTCAAAGTTAATTTTTTCGTGAATTTTTAGATCTGAGGTAAAAACTTTAACATTTTAAGCCTAGATTTGTCCGATTATTTGATGTTTAAGTCCTTTTTGGGCCTAAACATTGTCATTAATCCGTAGTAACTGGTTAGCGTGGTCGCGTCTGAGACAAAAAAGTGGCCATTTTTTTGCCAGACGAAGCAAATTTTTGCAGCCCGTAGCAGCGCTACGGTCAAAAAAATAGGCGAAGTATGGCGTAAAATGGGCCTTTTTGGGCCAGACAGCGTGCCAACTAACCAATTACAATCCGTAAATAGTTGAAGCGCCAAACTTTACCAAGCGTTTTATTGCTTGGATTGAGGGTGTTCCGTTGCCATTTGGTTCGACAATTTTATGAAGAACCAAATCATCTAATCTTTTCATTGCTACACACCATTACATCACTTTCCATGAAAGTAACACCCCTTACTGCGCTATGTCAGCGCACAGCGCCCCGAATTTATTTTACAGTTAGATTCTACGTTGTCACCACCATTTTTGTTGCCACCTCCTTCACCAACAGTATTCAAGCGCAGGTAAATGTAACAGCAACTGGTGGAACAGCCATGGCCACATACACCACCTTGAAAGCAGCGTTTGACGCCGTCAATGCCGGAACACATACGGGCACCATTACGTTGGGCATTTCAGCCAATACGACGGAAACAGCAGTAGCGGTTTTGAACGCCAGTGGTTCGGGGTCTTCCAGTTACACCGCCATTACGATCAGCCCTACCGGCGGCGCTGCGCGAACCATCACAGGCGCCATAACCGCAGGAAGTACGTTGGTTGACCTTAACGGCGCCGACAATGTCACCTTTGATGGCTTAAACACAGGGGGAAATGCCCTCACGATTTCCAATACGACGGTATCTGCTACTTCTGGTACTGCTACGATTGCATTTCGCACAGATGCTACCAACAATACCATTACCAACTGTACCGTTTTGGGGTCTTGTACCATGGCGCCCAACACGAATGGCGGAAATATTTGGTTTGGCTCAGGATCTACGACAACAGGCAATGATAACAACACCATTTCCAGTTGTAACATTGGTCCGGCAGGTGCTAATCTCCCCACCAAATGTGTGTATTTTACCGGCACAGCTACTTTTACCAACACCGGCAACACCATAACAGGCTGTAATATTTATGATTATTTTGGCGCCGCTACAGCCAGTACGGGTATTTATGTCAGCACCAACTCCACGGACAACAACTTTACCAACAACAGATTTTACCAAACGGGTGCTCGGACTCAAACGACAGGAGCAAACCATTCTGCCATCTATATTACCAATGTTTCCGGTAATAATTTTGTGATCACGGGCAATACGATTGGTTATGCCAGTGCTGCAGGTACCGGCACCTATACCCTTGTAGGAACTACGAGCTCTGTATTCACCCCCATTTACATCAATGTCGGCACGACCACGGCAACAAGTATTCAAAACAATACCATTGCGGCAATTGCCATGTCGGGAAGTACATCAGGCACGACATCGTCTGCGCCATTTCGGGCTATTTTTGTGAACGCCGGTTTGGTGAATATTGGTAATACCACGGGCAATACCATCGGCAGCCTGTCTGCAACCGGAAGTATTACCTATACATCAAGTTCTTCCAGTGCAAGTGACGTTGTTGGAATTTACAACAACGGTTCTAGTAACACGACGATCAACAACAACAGTATTGGCGGAATAACGGTCTCCAATTCCAGTACAGGCGCAGGAAATTTTTACGGTATTCGGGTCAATACCACTAGTAGTGTGACTTTTACCTGTCAAAACAATGCTGTTGGCGGGACAGTGGCCAATTCCATACAGAGCACCACAACGGCTGCCGGCACCATTGTAAACGGTATTTTGACTGCAAGCCCGGCTTCTACCATTTCGGGCAATACGGTTCAAAATATGACGGCAGCGGGTGGCACAGGCACGGGTACGTCCGCATCCGTCGTCGGTATAGCGGTGTCTGCCTCTTCTGCCAACCACACCGTTCAACAAAATGTCATACACTCCCTGGGAAATACCAATTCGTCTGCAGCGACTGTCGTGACGGGCATCTATTACAACAGTTCCTCCGGTACCAACCTGATTGCCCGAAACTTAGTGCACTCTCTAAACAATGCCAGCGCTTCCGGAACAATCAATGGTATTGGTATAATAGGTGGTACTGCAACCTACCAAAACAACATGATCCGATTGGGCATTGATGCAGCAGGTAATGCCATTACAACGGGATGCGCCATCAACGGGATCAATGAAACCGTCGCCGGTACGGATAATCTGTATTTCAACAGTGTGTACATCGGTGGGAGTGGCGTGGGAGGCGCTGCCAATTCATTTGCTTTTAACAGCACCATTACGACCAATACACGCAGCTATCAGGACAATATTTTTTACAATGCCCGCAGCAATGGTTCGGGTACCGGAAAACACTATGCGATCAAGGTTGGAGGAACCACCACCAACCCAGCCGGGTTAACCAGTAATTACAACGACCTCCATGCAAGCGGAACAGGAGCATTCACAGGGCTGTACAACGCGGTGGACCAAACCACGCTGGCCAACTGGAGAACAGCCACCGGCCAGGATGTCAATAGCCTCAGTGCAAATCCAATGTACATCAATCCCACAGGAACTTCCGCCACCGTGGATTTGCATATTTCTCCCACTAGCCCGACATCCGTAGAAGGAAGTGGTCTGCTTATCGCTGCTGTTACGGATGACTATGATGCCCAAACCCGCGCTTCATTCACCCCGACAGATATTGGCGCTGATGCGGGTGATTTTGTTGGATTGGATATTTCCACACCGGCAATCTCCTACACCACATTGACTTCTACCTGTGCCACAAGTGACAGGACATTGACGGTAACGATCGTTGATAATTCGGGGGTGCCTACCTCCGGAACATTGCAACCGCGTATCTATTACAAGAAAAACGCAGGCTCGTACGCTTCTTCACAGGGCGTGCTTGCCGCTGGAACAGGTGCCAACGGCACTTGGACGATGACCATTGTCGCGGCAGATATGGGTGGACTTATGGGAAATGACACGGTGTCTTACTTTGTTATTGCCCAGGATTTGGCGTCTCCGGCCAATGTGGGTTCCAACCCATCCACCGGTTTGGTGGCCACGGACGTCAATACGGTTACCACGCCGCCAACGACACCCAATAAATTCACCATACTACCAACGCTCAACGGCACCTATACGGTTGGGGTAGGTGGTAATTTTACTACCCTAAAGTCCGCGGTGGACGCATACAATGCTGCCTGCCTTGCTGGTCCGGTGGTATTCAGTTTGACGGATGCCGCTTATTCTTCCGGTGAAACATTTCCGATCACGATCAATGCCAATACATATTCTAGTTCGACGAATACGCTGACGATCAAACCTGCGGCTGGAGTTTCTCCGTCGATTACGGGCTCGTCGGCTACGGCCTTGTTGGTGTTGAACGGCGCCGATTATGTGACGATAGATGGCAGCAATGGCAGCACCACCAATACCGTTTGTCCCGTCGTTGCCGCTACCCGTAACCTGACAACCGCTGGTGTAGATGTAGAGGCTCGACCTCCAGGAAAACGCGTTAAGCGACTTTCGCTTCTATCTGGTGGCG
>CAIZLM010000135.1 GCA_903933805.1 uncultured Bacteroidota bacterium
AGCGACCGTTATCTCTATTTTGAATTTGCCAACCCCGATTATACCAGTTCCGGCACGACAAAATATGAATATCTCATTGAGGGTTTGAACAATGTTTGGCATCCACTGAGCACACCTGAACTGTACCTGGCCGGGCTCCCGTACGGCAATTACACCCTGTTTATCCGCACCCGTTCCGGAAATGGCACAATCAACCAACAACTTTGCCAGGTCAAGATCGCAGTGCCGCCGCCATTTTACTTGACAATTTGGTTCTTTCTGCTGGTTGGGGCCCTCCTGTTCACCGCGGCGCGTTGGTATGTGCGGTACCGGGAACGGACAATGCGCGAGCGACAGCAAGCACTTGCCAATGAGGTAGCCCTCCAAACGGAAAAGATCGCCTACGACAAATATTTGATTGAGCAGCAAGCAGATCGGTTGTCGCATTTGGCAGAAGAAAAATCCCGTTTTTTTGCCAATATCGCCCACGAACTGCGAACACCCCTCTCGCTCATTCTTGGCACGACCCGCAAAATACTAAAAAGCCGCGGTATCAATAAAATTGAAGCGGAAATGGCGGCTGTCGCAGTCAGAAATGCCAATCATTTGCTGAAAATGGTGAATGATATTTTGTACCTCTCCACCTCTGAAGTGGTGAGCCAGCGCCTGAAATTGTCTCCCGTTGACCTCGACGAATTGGTGTCCGCCCTACTGTCCGATTACAAACCTCTGGCTCAACAAAAAAACATAAAATTGCACCGCATTACGGCGAAATCAAAGCCTGAAAAAGCACAAATGGATACCTATTACTTTGGCATCGTGGTGGGCAATCTCTTGTCCAATGCCATCAAATTTACCAGTGCCGGCGGCAGTATTTCCGTGGAAGTAAAGTCCATGGGCGACAAGGTCGTTTTGGTGGTGTCCGACACGGGTCGTGGTATCCATCCCGGCGATTTACCCCATATTTTTGAACGCTATTTCCAAACAAAAATCCCCGATACGGCGGTCGAAGGCGGAACCGGTATTGGTTTGGCACTGTCAAAAGAACTGACCGAAATGATGCACGGCGCCATCCGGGTAGAAAGCGCACTCGGCAAGGGTTCTACTTTTTACGTGACCTTACCTGTGTTCAATGGGCAAAAAACAGCCGCCCAACAGCACGACCATCCTCCAGCATTGGCGGCGGCATTGATTGACCCACAAAACAGCCCAAAAATACTGAAAATACTGGTGGTAGAGGACCATGTAGATTTTCAATACATGATCAAAATGGTACTACAGGATCATTTTGAAGTACACAGTGCTTTTAACGGCGCAGAGGCATTGAGGCATTTGGAAAAATACAATTTGCCCGATTTGATCGTTTGCGATCTCATGATGCCCGACATGGATGGATGGCAGTTGATTGCCAAGATTAAAGCCCACGAAGCGTATTCCAGCATTCCGATCCTGGTGGTATCAGCCTTACACAATGCGCAAAGCCGGCATAAAGCCCTGCGCTTGGGTGTCGATGATTACATGCTCAAACCTTTCGACGATGATGTTTTTTTGACAACCATCCGGGTGCTCTTAAGGCGCAGCCGAAAAAGGGAAAGCGTTTCCGCCCAATTCAAAATAGTCGGTATCAACCAAGCGGAAGAGCAGCGTACAGAATGGCTGTCCACCTTGGAACAAACGGTACTGCAAAGTTTGGGAGACCCCGATTTCACCGTGGACACGCTGGCCGATCAGATGATCATGGGCCGCAGAACTTTTTATCGGGAAGTGAACCGACTGACGGGTATGACGCCCAATGCGTACATTTTAGAGGCCCGTTTGCAACAAGCACGGTACTTGTTGGAAAAAGGCTGGGATCATCCGATTGAGCAGCTGGTCTTTACAGTGGGCATGCGGGATGTCAAGCACTTTGCCAAACTTTATCAACAAAGGTTCGGAAAAGGCATCGGGCGCTATACCGCTGAAGGGTGAGGGCGCCGCCACGCTTGTATCGGGATATCCCTTACTTCGAAGTGCCCTCCGTGTCGGAAAGGGTGGCAACAGCCAGTTCCAGCAGCCTCTCATACGGCATCATCTCTACTTCATGGGTTTGAAAAGCCATGTCGAGGGGGTGGGCCCGAAGTTGCTTCAAAAAGGGCTGTACGGCGCGGCTTACGCCCTTGGGGTGGTAGGCTGAAACGGGAAAATGACCCAGCGCGCGGATGAAACATCGGCTCCGGTAATATCCCTGCTGAATGGAACGGCCACTGTTGTACTGCTGAATGGCCGCAATCCGTACCGTTGCCTGATCATATTTGCGCTCCAACAGGTCAAACAATATTTGAACAATCAGCAATGGGATGTTGATTCCACGCTTTTCTGGCGCAAAAACCGGGATCTCACAGCTCAAGGAAGACGGCCTGAACGCCTTTAACCGCTTTCCAGACAGTTCAAACACGCCAGAAAGGCTCAAAAACTGCACAAAAGCCCGATATATTTCCCACATGTCCTCCAGTTGACGGGATTGGGATTCAGAACGCAACTTCTGCTCCACCATTTGCACCACAGCATGCGCTTTGTCATAATGCCGCGTGTACACCGCCAATAAAAAATACAACTCCTGCAATTTAAACCAATTGAAGGAACCCTCCCGAAATACAGACTGATAATGCCGCATGATGGCCTCGCCTTTTTCAAATTCCTCCAACTGGATATAACACAAAATCAATTGGTAATAGAAAGCCTGCAAGGGCAACGTGGTCTCGAATTTCTTGCGCCTGAAAAAAGCAATGGCCGACTCACACGAGGCCGCAAAGGAAACATGGTCGTTTCGGCTGCTGTATATCATGGTTTCTACCATCCGACCACATACGTGAAGCCGAAAAGTATCCGATTTTGCGAGGTAAGGCTGTAGCCGCTCGTAATACGCCTGTGCAGCTTCCGACAGTGTTCGACCCGACGATTTTTCCACACCAAAGCTGGTCAGGTACGTATAAGCGTCTTCCGCTTCGTTTTCCATCATCCATATATCCTGATACTTGCGGTACAACGCCTGATATTGACGATACCGCGCCCTATCCCCATCCGTGGCGCCAGCATGCAAGCGCAAAGTGGCCAGAGCACTCAGGGTTAGATCGGTAAATTCATAGTAAATAGATTGTTTGAGCACCTCCTTCAGGATCGCTATGCCCATTCCCCGAACGTTCTTTGATAAAAGCAACAGGGCCTCAGAACAGTGCCGGGTGCACGCCTGATAGGCTTTTTGTCGGTCAGAACTGGGTTTTATGTTGAATTCCAACAATAATATTACCTCCAACAGGCGCGCTGTAAGCCCGTCACGCAAGGCTATGATGTCGGCAGTATCTGACTTGTCCGGAAACAACAACGCCATCGCCTGCTCATCGGTCGATACATGACCTTCATACAAAGCTGTGTACAAACGCTCCATCGGCGAGCCTTCCTCCAATACAAAAGACCATAACCCACAAGACCTAAAACGGTCCGTGTTGATGGCGTTGATCAGTTCGAGTAATTCCTGCATGCCTGAATTTTGAAAGTTGACGCAAAAAGGCAAAAAAATACACGCCACCCGAGCCAACGGATGTTCGCATGTTTGCTACACCTTATTTTACTTGAAATTCAAAAAAACAGGCCATCCATTGAAAAAATGGCGCCAAAAGACCGGGTAGTGTTCGGAAAAAGGAAACATATTGATGGTAATAAAACGTGAAAAATCAGGCAGCAGATTAGGCAACAACGCAACTCGTGCACCGTAAAGCAATGTCTGACCCGAGGCCATTATTGACAAAACGAGGAGCAGAACAACCT
>CAIZLM010000136.1 GCA_903933805.1 uncultured Bacteroidota bacterium
AAACGGTCTGTGACCCCTGATTGCTTCGTGTGTTTACTCGAGAGGTCATGGGTCATTTTACACAGGTTACTTACCCGCAACGGACGACTAAGTGAAAATCCAAAACCACTTAGTCGTCCGTTGCGGAAAACCCGTAGTTCATCGCAAAGACAAGGAGAATAAATACGTGATTGTCAATGCGTTTAACATATTTTAAACACATTTTTCACAATTTTTAAACAGTTTAATTATGAATGGTTTTCTCAATTTCCGATCATTCGGAAAAGCATCCAGCCGCCTTGCGGCTGCCCTCCTATTTGGAGGCATTCTCTTTTTCTCTTTCCTAACGAGTTGCGAAAAAGATACTTCACCAAGTACTGGCAAAGAGGGTGATTTGCCAGAGTCAGGTACGCTGATTCCCTCATGCAGCGATCCACTGGCGGCCAACACAGTACTCGGCCTCATCCGCACACCCGACGACCCAAACAATGACCGCCTCAACATGATGCTGTACCACTACGCAAAAGCCATTCGAGTAGTGGCGCAAAACCCTACCCATCTCTGTTACATGGAAACACCCATGATCGCAGACGTAGGTACCATTGGCGTATCGCTGTACACACTCGCACAAAACAATGCTTCTTTTGCACAGGCATTGAACGCCGCACTCCGACAATCAATGTCTGAAAACAACATCTACCCTAAGGGCGATGTGCCGGGTATCGAAACTTCCATCGCAGATGCCAATTGGGACGCTAATGCTTTCCTTCGCGGCAAAATGGAAAGACCACCATACGCTTACGAGCCAATCATCTATTTTGTTAAACGCCCGACTACTTGTGAGAGCAACAAACTGCCAACGGTAGTAATTGCACAGGATGTGAACGATTGTGACGATGTAGCAGGTTGGCGCGGTAGCGATGAAGTTTTGGTGAGCGAAAACGAGGCCAAGACTTCTACTGAACCGATCATCTTTGTAGGGCCGGGACTTGGTACTTACAAGACGGACGGCTACACAGGGGGTGTAAATGAGGTAATACTTACGAAGCCAAATATCAATGAAGAAGGTGTCTTTCTCAATGATGAAATCGGAGTAAGTGAGCGTGCAGATGTCGGTATTGATGCCGACCTGTACCAAATAAAGGCTGGCTTCCGATATGAAAGCAGTAAACGGTCTGAAATTCAGGGCTGGCTTGTAACTTTCGCCCCATTCACTCCAAGCATCTATGTATTGAATAATTGGGAAGACTTTAATGCAAAGAAGATTCACAAGGATGACATCAACGACTCAAAACTATTCACAGAGGATGCCAATGCCTTTACTATTGCTATGGCTTCATTTGACGCTGGTAGATCTATTTTTTACGGGACTTTTGAGTATGACTGGTGGACAAGCAACAAATTTATATCGAACTCATGTTCTTCAACCCCTGCTTCGCAATCAGTCTATGCTAAGATGAAATTCTCGAACGAGTGGTATTTTTTCAACTGTGGTGTAGCAAGTGCTATTTTCCCATCAGTTGGATCAACGTGGGAAGTAAACAATAACAAGTGCCGTTTTCTTTTAAAAAGATGATAGTTCTTTAACCCAAAGCGGGCAGATGAGATTCATCTGCCCGCTAAATTTTTATTACCATGCGTTATATATTTTTACTATTTCTACTACATACTTTGTCTATTTGGGGGCAATCTGATACTAATCATCTAAAACTCTCTCTACAAATCGGGTTTAGGGTTCATGATGACACTTACGAAACAATCCGGAGAAGTGTTGAAAGAAGGATACTTACTTCACCTGTTATAGGGCTGATGCTTCAAATACCCCGAATACCCGTTAGGATAGGAGTACAAGCAGATTTTGATTTTCAATTAACAGTACCGATAGATAGTAGCGTTTTAGTAAACTATGCAGCAGGAAGTGTTACCTCCACATGGATAGAATATCAATTACAAGCATACTATGATTTCAAGAGAATATCAGTTGGTCTTGGAGCATATTGGAAAAGACGTGAAAATGAGATTATTCATTTGTTCCCTGATCTTACTAATGGGAAACGCTCTGGCATACAAATGTCAGCAAGCATACCTTTAAACTGGATTGATATAGAATTTAGGACTAAGATAGGATTGCAACCTATTTTTGCAGCCCTTGGT
>CAIZLM010000137.1 GCA_903933805.1 uncultured Bacteroidota bacterium
GTTAACGAAGACAATAATTTGCCCGCTTGGATATTACTTGATACATCTGTCCAAGTAATCAACGTAAACCAGAAACAATGGTTTGTGCGTTAGCCCTGCGCCCCAGGGCAAACGCATGAACGCGGATTCGGATAGGAAGTATTATTCATGTGTTTAATCGGAGTATCTGTTCGCTGTATGCATCAGTCCGATCAGCTTTCTTTTGTTGTAACTGGTTAGGTGGTTACGTCTGAGACGAAAAATGGCCACTTTTTTGTCTCAGACGCAACCACCTAATCAGTTACAAATATAATTACAAACATCTAGTACATAGCTTGAGAAGTCCAAGAAAGGCTGAAACAGCGTGCCGCCCTAGTAGGAAATAATCTTTGGCTTTTTTGGGTGCTAAAAGTTGCTTTACCTGCGTTTCGTTTGAAAAAAGTACTTTAGCGCTTTAAGTCGCAAAAAATGGATATTTATTCGCGTAAATCGCAGTGGAAATGGTATCTGGGTGCAGTAGGAATACTCATCGTGGTGCTTTCTCTCTGGTACACCAAATACCTGGCCAGCCAATTGGCCATCCGTGAAAAACAACAGGTCGAACAATACCTCGCTGCCCAACGGTTGCTCGGCAGTGCCGAAACGGACCCGCAACAGTTCCTGGAATGTGATGTTAGTTTTCCCCTGAAGGTCGTGCAAGACAACAACACAGTCCCCATCCTGCTCATTGGTGAAAGCGGTAAAATTGACGGATTTGTCAATGTTGGCGAAGACAGTCTCGGCAATATTAGTCCTGAAGAACTCGAAAATGTGCGCACACGCATGCTGGAAGAAGGCGCTGATACCCTTCAAATCAGTCCCACAGCCGACATTCACCAGGTGGTGATGTATGCCAAGTCCAGCCTTTTAGACCTCTTGGAATGGTACCCCTACATCCAATTGTTGCTTATTTCTGCTTTTATTGCACTGGGATACTTGGGCTTTAGTACCGCCAGACGGGCGGAGCAAAATCAGGTGTGGCTCGGAATGGCCAAGGAAACAGCCCATCAATTGGGAACGCCCATCACGGCCATCCTTGGCTGGATTGAAACACTCAAGGAGGTCAATGAAGATCGGGCTGACAACCAGGAAATGCTCGATGAACTCCGGAATGATGTGACCAGGCTCGAACTGGTCGCAGATCGGTTCTCTAAAATCGGCGCTACGCCGGAATTGATCGCCGTAAACTTATACGACGAGTTGGAATCCTGCAAAGCCTATATGCAGCGCCGTGCCCCACGCAGGGTCTCTTTCCAATTTCCTGATCCCGAACACCATGAACCGCTGGTGGTGTACCTCAACCCGCCCCTGTTTGATTGGGTGATTGAAAACCTATTGCGCAATGCCATCGACGCTATGGAGGAGGGAAAAGGGGTTATCTCGGCAAAGGTGTATCAGGAGGGCGCTTGGGCCTGTATTGACATCAGCGATACAGGAAAAGGTATTCATACCAGCAAATTTAATACCGTATTCAAACCCGGTTACAGCACCAAAACCCGTGGTTGGGGGTTGGGGCTCTCGCTGTCCAAACGCATCATGGTCGAGTACCACAAAGGCAGGATTCATGTTAAAAAATCGGAAATAGGAAAAGGTACTACCTTTGCTTTGAAGGTGCGCACGGGGAAAATCTGAGTCGATTGCCAAGTTGCCCGTATCCATTTTGTGTATTATTATTTGGTAACTGGTTAGCGTGGTCGCGTCTGAGACAAAAAAGAGGCCATTTTTTGCCAGACGAAGCGGATTTTTGTAGGCCGTAGCAGCGCTACGGTCAAAAAAATACGCGAAGTATGGCGGAAAATGGGCCTTTTTGGGCCAGACAGCGTGCCACCGAACCAGTTACATTATTTGGTAACTGGTTAGACAGCGTGCCAACTACCAGTTACTGTTTATTTTAAAATCTGCGCAACCATGCTCCGTTCATTGCCATCACTCCTACTGTTTCTACTCTTCAATGCCACCATCATCGCCCAGGAACTTCAAAAAATAGGGCATTTGTCGTATGCTCCGCTTTCTTTGGCGGGTTGCTGGCACCATGTGGACAGTGCAGGAGGCGAGTGGGCGCTTGTGGGGACCAGTGGGGGACTGAGCATCGTGGACGTACAAGATCCAACCCAACCGGTGGAACGTTTCAACGTGCCGGGTATCACCAACAACTGGCGTGAAATGGGGGTATGGGCAGGATATGCATACGTTGGATCGGAGGCGCCTCAAAGTGGCATCACCATTGTTGACCTCAGAAAACTCCCGGATACCATCGCCTGGAAGGTTTGGCGCGGGGATGGGGTTTTTGACAGCCTGGTCATCAACAGCCACACGGTAAAGGCTGAAGCCGGTTTCCTGTATGTTTTCGGCGGGGGGATTGTGACCAATGGCGCGACCATTGCCGACCTCAGTGATCCCTGGAATCCGGTGATTGTGGGCAAATACAGCACCAATTATGTGCATGACGGCTATATTCGGGGCGACACGCTTTGGACGAGTGAAATTTACAAGGGCTGGTTTGGGGTCGTCGATATTTCCGACAAAGCCAACCCCGTACTGTTGGCTACGCAACCAACCCCGGGGGCTTTCAACCACAACACAGGTTTGAGTGATGATGGCAAAACGCTATTTTCCACCGACGAAAAAGCCTCTGCGCCCTTGGCATCTTTTGATGTATCCAATCTCGACAATATCAGTATGCTGGATACCTACCTGCCCAGTAAAAAACCGTCGGGTGAAGTCCACAATGTCCGGGTATTTCACAATTTTCTCATCAACCCCAGTTATCGCGGTCAACTGACCATCGTGGATGCTACCCGGCCTGCAAACCTCTTGGAAACTGCCTGGGACTCCCTCGGAAATTCACTGGTCTGGGATGCTGACCCATACTTGCCCTCGGGCATCATACTTGCCACGGCCAAGTCGGAAGGCTTGTTTGTTTACCAAAAACCCACTTACCGCCACGCTGCATGGCTAGAAGGCAACGTGGTGGACGGCGCCTCCGGTTTTCCACTTTCCAGTGCAAAAGTATATGTTTTAGGCACCCTTTTTGCCGATACATCCCGTTCCGATGGCAGCTACAAAACGGGGTCTGCAGATCCCGGCTTGTACGATGTGTATGCCTTTAAAAACGGTTACTACCCGGCAACCATCCAAGGTGTTTCCTTGCAAACCAACCAATTGACCACCTTGGACATCCCCCTGTTTCAGATGTTGGAAACACAAACGCCTCTAAACAAAGGAGGTTTGCAGGTGTTTCCTTCGCCCTTTCAGGACAACTTGACGGTAGATTTTCCGGCAGAAAATTCCTATGTTCATTCAAAAACAACCATTCGATTGTTCGATGTTTCCGGTAAAATGGTGGCGGAAACAAAAACTGATGGGGCGCAATCCGTCAAATTCGGGGGACTAAAAAACCTGCCAGAAGGCGCTTACTGGCTGATTGTGGACGATAATAATGGCAATCTTAAAAGTGTTCGGGTCGTGAAATGATTGCCGCTTCGGTACAGTAACTGGATAGATGGTCGTTGCTGAGACAAATAAGCAGCTGCTTTTTCCAGAAGAACTGGATTTTTACAGGCTGAAGCAGTTTTATGATCGAAAAAACGGGCTTCGTCTGTTGAAAAATGTGCCTTCTTGGGCCAACGCGCGTGAACCCCAATCAAGTTCTCGGGACAAAGACATAAAAGCCCATCGTCATGACTACCTTTGTGGCACCAAGCAACAATCTAAATTTTCCTATTTGGCTTCTTATATTGTAAAAACATTCGCCGGTCTTGAGCCTGTTTTGGCTGAGGAACTCCGCAACTTAGGCGCTGCTGACGTGCGCGAACTCAAACGCGCAGTTGGTTTTGAAGGTGATCAGCAGCTGATGTACCGCGCCAATTACGAACTGCGCACAGCTCTGCGCGTACTGATGCCCATTGATACGTTTACGGCCTACAACGAACAAGACCTGTACGAAGGCATTCGGCACACCGATTGGTCCAAGTACATGGGCGTGAATGATTCACTCGCCGTGGATGCCGTGGCAAACGGTGAATATTTCAGGCACTCCAAATATGTTGCGCTGTTGACCAAAGACGCCATTGTTGACCAATTTCGGGATCATGATGGGCGCCGGCCCAATGTGAACACCATCGCGCCGACCCTCCGCGTCAACATCAACGTGCATGGTACCAGCGTCATTGTTACCCTGGATACCAGCGGTGACTCACTCCACCGACGCAACTATCGCCGCGATACGGTGGAGGCCCCATTGAATGAAGTGTTGGCAGCGGGTATGATCTTGCATTCCGGCTGGAACGCCAACGGGCATTTTGTGGATCCTATGTGCGGATCAGGCACCTTGCCCATTGAGGCGGCCCTTTTCGCCAAGCGTATTCCTCCGCAGTACAAACGCGAAAATTTCGGATTCTTTAAGTGGCCGGATTTTGATAAAAAATTGTGGCTACAGGTCAAAGAAACGGCAGACAGCAAAATCAGACCCTTCCAATATGATATTTTAGCCTTTGATATTGACGCAAGGGCCAGAAATTCCACGGCAGTAAACCTCATGTCGGCTGGCTTGGAGCGCGACATCAAGGTGGAAAAAATGTCTTTTGAAAAATTGTTACACCCGTATTCGACGGGGACTCTGATGATGAATCCACCCTATGACGAGCGACTGCAATTGGATGACATCCACGAATTTTATGAAAATCTGGGTGATCGGTTGAAAAAAGAGTGGACAGGCTGGACAGCTTGGATCATTTCCTCCAATCGGGATGCGCTAAAACACGTCGGCCTTAAAACATCCCGAAAAAAGACATTGTTCAACGGTGCACTGGAGTGTTCGTTTCAGAAATTTGAACTGTACGAAGGAAGCCTTGAATCAACAGAAATACCACCAATAGAAATACCACCCACGGAAACTGTATAAGGGGATGCGTACCTATTGTTTCACCATTCGGGCAGTATAAATACCCTTTTCACCGGTTATTTTTACGAAATATAGCCCGGATGTCAACCATTCAGTTGGTATTACCACCGTTTTTTCCCGGTGATTGTTTGCGTCATAGACCCGTTGTCCACCAGTTGAAAAGACCTCGGTTCGCAGTGCAAAATCATCGCCGATTTCCGCAAAGGTTACTTGAGAAGCCGGATTGGGCGAAAATCGGATGCCATGGGTTGCTGGTTCGCCAGTTTCAGACAAGAAAGCATCAAATTTGGTTGCGCTGTTGAGTACCTGTTTGGTATCAATATTTTTGACAAAAGCCAGCACATATACCTGATCGCTTGACCAGGCGGGGTCAATGGTGTAGGTGAAGTTAAAGTTACTGTTTTGCCCCGGGGCGGGTGGGGTGAAATCTTGTCCGGTCACCGGAGTGAGCATATCCCGGAAAACATCGTGGTGTACGGCTTCGCCATTGGGCGTCACCAAATTGATCGTTTTTTCAGCGACAGCGACAAACAGTTTATAGTTTCCGGCCGGAATTTGGCTGAGTGCACGCGCATCAATGCTGGCATTTCGGGTATTCCCCACGCCGCTTTCCGTCACACGAAGATAGAGTGGACTGGTCAAGTTCAGGTATTTTGCGAGGGTGTCTTGGCGCAACAATTGGCTTCCGGAGGGAATCAAATGGCCATCAACTGCCACCCTCGGCGTACCGGAGATGCCGAACAAAGTTGCCCAGGCATTGTTTTCAGTCGGATTTCCGAGGTAAAACACGCACGTATTGTAAGGTACCGGTGGATGTATGGAAATATGGTGTACCTGATCTGTATATTGTGCCTGGTTGATTAAATTGTAAAAAGTTGGGTTTTTACTGGCACAAATGCTGCATTTTGAATTGGTAAAGTGTTCGAGCAGCACGTATTTTTTGGCACTGGTTTGGGCGGATAGTGCCAACGCGAATAGCAGTCCGGTAGAAAATAGCAGCGTTTTTTTCATGGAAAGGGTGGTTGAGAATGAGGATGCAAAATTAGTACTCTTGTACATTAGTTTCGTCATTCTTTTCGACCAGCACAGTAAGTTAGGAAGCGATAACACCATGTGGCAGGCAAATGACAAGATCATTCATCGAAAGTGGGCACTCAAAGCAACAGTTTTTTGGTGCTTTCAGCGTTGAATTGCGGTAAGGTCGAAGGAATGCCGTAATCTTGTCCCCGAAATAAAACGAAAACTTGTTTGAATCAAAGTTGCAACTTTAAAACACTAGAAATAAAATCTTTATGTTCTTAATGACGATGCCCGATTTTTCTTCAGGTGAGGTTTGGATCAGCCTGCTCACCCTGACTTTTCTTGAGATAGTACTGGGAGTTGACAATATTATTTTCTTGTCCATCATTTCAGCCAAGCTGCCCCCGGAAGACCAGCCCAAGGCCCGGAATATCGGGTTGTTTTTGGCCATGTTGCTCCGGATTGTGTTGTTGTTTGGCATTTCTTGGATCATCGGCATGAAAGAGCCGCTTTTTTATGTCAACCTGCCTTGGTTGGAATCCCACGACCCTGCTCTTGGGGCACACACAGCGCCATTTATCAATGGTCAGGGACTTATATTGCTGTTGGGCGGCATTTTTCTGCTCTACAAAGCAACATCGGAGATTCACCATAAACTGGAAGGCGATGGAGACGACGATCCGAAGTTGTCAAAAGGCAAAGCTGCCCTCAACCAAGTGATCATTCAGATTGCCTTGATCAACATCGTTTTTTCTTTTGACTCTATCCTGACAGCGGTGGGCATTGCCAACAATGTTGTGGTTATGATCATTGCCGTGGTGTTGTCTGTATTGATCATGATCATATTCTCTGGTCCGGTAAGCCAATTTGTGAACCAACACCCAACCGTTCAAATGTTGGGACTCTCTTTCCTGATCTTGATTGGTTTTTCCCTGGTCGCGGAAGCGGCCCATTTGGGTCATTTTATAGACGGAGCCGTACCCAAAGGATATCTTTATTTTGCCATATTCTTCTCACTTTTCACCGAAATGCTCAATATCAGGATGAAAAAGTCAAAAAAACCGATACAACTCCATGGTTACAGTGAAACAGCGAAAAATAGGGGGCTGTTGGATGATAACCTATTAGACGAAGAAAAACAACAACAATGA
>CAIZLM010000138.1 GCA_903933805.1 uncultured Bacteroidota bacterium
CCTTCGAACAGGCGCATTTTTTCGGATAATTTTTCTGCTTCAGATGTGAAGCCCTCTTGGTGTGCCGGTCCCAGGTTGGTCAGTACCCCGATGGTAGGACGGATGATTTTTGCCAACCGTTCCATTTCGTTTGGTTGTGAAATTCCGGCTTCAAAAATGGCGAGCGTGTGGTGTTCGTTCATTTGCCACACGGACAGGGGCACTCCTACTTGAGAGTTGTAGCTTTTGGGGCTGCGAACGATGTTAAAATCTGGGGAAAGGAGCTGCCACAACCATTCTTTTACCACTGTTTTCCCATTACTGCCGGTGATGCCGATGACGGGGATATTGAACCGAGCCCGGTGAAAAGCAGCCAGAGCCTGCAGTGCATCGAGGGTGTTATCTACAAACAATAGATTTGCGGCGGGTAGCGTTTCAAGGTCAACCTGTTGGCTGACGACGAAATTCCGCACGCCGAACTCGAATAAATCTGTGAGGTATCGGTGACCATCATGGCGGTTGCCCGGCAGGGCAAAAAACAGTGAAATTGCTGGTGCTACCACTTGTCGGCTGTCAATCAGCAGTGATTCGACACGGGCATCTGGGTCGGAGCATTGCAGCCAAGTAGCTGAAAGAATGTGCTGAATGTCGGAGATGGTGTAGGGCAAAGTCTTAAATTTTAGTGCTTGTAACTGGGTACGGATACCAGCAAGTGCAAAAATCGGGTTTTATTGCTGGAAATTGGTTGTTACTTTTGCTCCCATGAAATTTATCGTATCTACCCCCGATTCCTTGCCTAGCCTGGTACATCGTATGTTGGAGGGCCTAGCCGGTCGGCGTAAAGTGGCGCTGTATGGCGATATGGGCGCTGGCAAAACAACCTTGGTGAAGGCTTTTTGCGCCCATTTGGGTGTGTTTGAAAATACCACGAGTCCGACATATTCATTGGTCAACGAGTATAGTTACACAGATCAGGAAGGCGTTTCGGCTCTTTTTCACCACCTTGACCTGTATCGCTTGGCCAGTCAGCAGGAGGTGCTTGACATTGGAGTGGAAGAAATACTGTACGATCCATGGTACTGTTTCATCGAATGGCCCCAATTGATTGAGCCCATGCTCCCCCCGGAAACGGCTAGGATCTATGTAGAAATTACGGGAGAAACGACCAGGCTGATACGAATCGAATGATGTTGAGGGGGGAAATAGAACAACCCGGTGGGCCATCCCCTATCTTTGTATCTTTGTATAAGACACCCCCATCATACGCTATTATTTATCAGCTGGTTATTTGGTTGCGTTTTAGACAAAAAAGTAGTATGTTTTGTCAGGCTGCATGCCACCCAACCAGTTATATTTTTTACCTCATTTTGCGCAACCATGGAAACCCGTTCTATACCTCGCACGCAACCGGAAACACTGGACGTGCTGCCCCGTCAACAGCGTATTTTGATTGGTATTCCCAAGGAAACGACGTTACAGGAAAATCGAGTTGCGCTTGTGCCGCATGCGGTAGCAACACTTACGGCGCATGGCCACCGCGTTGTGGTTGAGACTGGAGCAGGAGGCAAAGCGAACTTCAGCGATTTTGAGTATGCAGAGGCCGGTGCGCAACTTGTTCACAGCGTGGAGGAGGTGTTCAAGGCAGATTTGCTGCTGAAAGTGGCGCCGCCTACCTTGGCCGAAATAGAGTTGATGAGACCCAGTCAGGTGGTTATTTCACCCATTCACCTGCCATTGTTGGGCGCAGAATATCTTGCCTTGTTGCAAAAAAAACGTGTCATCGCCTTGGCTATGGAGTATATCCGCGACGACGAGACCGGTGGATTTCCCATTGTAAATGCCATGAGTGAGATTTCCGGGACCAGCGCCATCCTGATAGCAGCTGATTTATTGGCAACAACAAGGGGTGGCAAAGGTGTTTTGCTGGGCGGTATTGCAGGGGTTCCGCCCGCCAAGGTTATCATTCTCGGCGCTGGAGTGGTGGCAGAGTTTGCTACCAGGACAGCCCATGGATTGGGGGCAGAAGTGCGTATTTTTGACAACAATGTGTACAAACTCATGCACCTGCAAAGTCAGGTGGGGCGTCAATTGTACACATCGGTTGTGAATCCAACCCACCTCAGAGAGCAATTGTTGACAGCAGACGTTGCCATTGGCGCCATGCACTCGGCCCATGCCAATAGCCCACTGATTGTACCGGAGGATATCGTGCAACGGATGAAAGATGGTTCGGTCATAGTGGATGTGAGCATAGACCAAGGCGGTTGTTTTGAAACTTCCCAGACCACCACACACGACAATCCCACATTTGTCAAACACGGTGTGATCCATTATTGCGTGCCCAATATTCCGTCTCGCGTAGCACGCACCGCTTCCGATGCCATCAGCAATATCCTGACATCGCTCTTGTTAAAGGCTGAAACAGGCGGTATATTATCCCTTATCATTACCAACACCGGTTTGCGCAATGGTGTATATACGTACAAGGGATCCCTGACGAATACGCACCTTGGGGAGCGCTTTCAAATGCGTTGTACAGATTTGGACTTGTTGATAACGTCTGATTTTTAGTACGGTAGAAATAAAGCGTGAGGTAATCAGATTTGTAACTGGTTAGGTGGCACGCTGTCTGGCCCAAAAGCGGCCATTTTCCGCCATACTTCTCAGGTTTTTTTGACCGTAGCGAGGCTATGGCCCACAAAATCCGCTTCGTCTGGCCAAAAATGGCCACTTTTTTGTCTCAGACGCGACCACGCTAACCAGTTACTCAGATTTTTAGTTCATTGAAAGGCATCCTTTTGCGCAGTCCTTTGGCAAAATTCAGCATATTGTTGCGGGCCATCGTGGTCATGTTGGGTGTTGGTTCGCGGAATAATTCTGCACGGGCGACCGGTACGGCGTAAAAGTTTGTTTTTCCCCCGGCTGTTTTTTCGATGTACCGCCACACTGGGATAATACCGTGGTTTCCGACTTGAACTGTCGGTGTATTTCTATTTTTAAGTAAATCTACTTGAAATAGAATACCGCCATCGGTATTGGGTTGTTGTTGGTTGGAGATAAAATTTCCGAGAGAGTACACCACCAATGCTTCTTTTATGGTGCCGTCGGGCATGGCGACGCGCTCCAATCGGACGGGTTGTACCACATGTGGGTGTGAACCGATCACCATATCGGCGCCGTGGCTGATGAGGAAAGTGGCCAGTTCTCGTTGTTCCGGGCTCTCTGTCAGTTGGTATTCCAGTCCCCAGTGCATTACTACAACAATAAAATGTGGTTTTCTGGCCACTGCTTCGGCCAAGTCTTTGGCAATTTGTTGTTTGTCTATGAGGTTGACGATGGTTGGTGCTTGGGTGGGCACCCCATTGGTATCATAGGTATAGTTGAGCAGTGCGATTTTAAACCGGTTTTTGTACACCATCAGGGGGTAATGTGCCGTGCGGTCGCGTTGGTGTAGGAAAGTTCCGGTTTGCATAAATTCGAGGTTGCGCAAGGTCTGAATGGTACTGGCAACGCCGGCTCCCCGGGCATCATTGGCGTGGTTGTTGGCGGTCACCAAAATATCAAAGCCTGCATTTTTTAATGCTGAAGCAAGTTCATCGGGGCTGCGGAACATTGGATACCCTGTGTAGGGCGGTTTTCCAGGCAGGGTTACTTCCAAATTTCCAATGGCGAGATCGGCTTGTTCCAGGATTGGTTTTACGTATCGGAAGCAGGATTCGTAGTTGTACGTCTGATTTTTGATAATTTGAGCGCTGGCAATTTGAGGGGCGTGTCCCATAATGTCTCCTGCGAATACCAGGCGCAAGGTGTCTGTTTGCAAAAAGCATATTTTTGGAAAAAAAACACTGCTAATAACAATCAAAAGCAGGATCTTTCGTGTTGTGATGTTCTTCATTTCGGGTATTTTTGACGCAAAGAAAACGCAATTAGGGTGGTATTCAATATGTGGCGTATTAAGCTAATGCTGTTATGTTTAAAAAATTGATTCAAATGCTGGTGTTTTTGGCTGTGTTCCTGTTGGGAGGATGGCTGAGTTGGCGTTTTTTCACGCCGCATTCAAAACCAATAGAAGAATCGACGGTACTCTTGGAAAAAATCCGCGCTGTTGCCAAGCTTTCCACGGTGGAAGGTCAGTTCTCGGAAATTTACAACTACTCTGAATACCAAGGTTTTTTTTCGTTTTTTTGGGATAAAAAAATTCTGGTCCGTGTACGGGCAACGGTATCAGCAGGATACGATTTGGAGGCCCTTTCACTCGAAGCAGATTCCGCCACCAAGACGATATATATGAGTGCTTTGCCGGAGCCCCAGTTGTTGAGCATAGACCATACCCTCGATTACTACGATATTTCGGAGGGTATATTTCAGTCTTTCACGCCGGAGGATTATACCCGAATCAATGAGAAGGCAAAGGAACTCATTCGCACGCAGGCGATGAAGAGTAATCTGATGGCCGAGGCACGCACCCAGGCAACCCAGATGGTCGATATGCTCCGTTTTATGGTAGAGGGTGTCGGGTGGCGGTTGGTCGTCGGGGAGAAGGGTGGCTTGGAAAATCGCCAATGATTTCCGTGCCACATCCGAAAGAATTCCTACTTTTGGAACTAAATAAATGAACGTAACTGGTTAGGAGGTCACGTCTAAGACTAAAAAGCAGTCAATTTTTGCCGGGCGAAGCAAATTTTTGCAGGCCGTAGTAGCACTAAAGTCTAAAAAACGGCGAAGTATGGCGGAGAATGGGCCTTTTGGGGCCGGACAGCGTACCACGTAACCAGTTAAGTTACTCATGAACAAACCACAATACAATATGAAGATGAGGCTTTTATCCTTGTTATTATCTTTGTTTGCAGCCCATACCTTGGCTGCCCAATCGACCGCTACCCATACTGCATCGCCGACGGATGCTGACAGTAGAAAAGCCACGGAAACATTGGTGTCAAAATACCAACTCAACGCCGACCAGGCCAAACAGGCGTATCAAATTCAACAGCGAAAAAGCCAAAACATGGCCGATATCGCAGCCCTTCAGACGAGTGATGTTGCCTTGTATCAGGCCAAATGGCACAACGTTCAAAAAGGTACGTGGACCAGTTTGCGCCGCATATTAAACACGGAAGGCCAGGTTGCAACCTATCAAAAAACCCAGGCTGATTTGCGGGTTTTGCGCAACGCAAAGCGCAAGGAAATGACACTGCAAAAAGCTTCGAAAGAAACCATAGAATACACTGTATTGGCTATTTATGCCGAATAATGCCCAATAAGCCATGTTAATTTTTGCCGTAAGGCTCATTCTCGAAGAAAAGGGTAACCTACTTTTTTTGCGACAAACCAAGCGCAATGGCGGTCGCTACACCCTTATAGGCGGGAATGTGGAGGAGCAGGAGTTTGCCAGAGAGGCACTTGTCCGAGAAGCCAAAGAGGAGGCTGATATTCAGGTCTTGCCGGAGCATCTGAGCTTGGTTCATGTGTTGCACCGGCACAAATTGGCCAAAAATGAAACCTTGCTGGTGCTCTATTTTAAGGCATCCGCTTTTAATGGTGAACCGGAGTCAAAGGAAACGCACAAGTTCAAGGATGTCGCTTGGCTTCCCGACAACAGCTTGCCTGAAGAGGTCTCCAAACCCACCAGGCATGTCTTGGATTGTATTCGACGAGGCGAAATATACTCTGAATTTCCTGCGAGAAAAAAAGTGCTCGCCTTTTGGGAGGAACTTGGCCAAAAATGGATCGGGCTGGGCGATTTTTGATTTTTTGCCACGCATTTTATACAGGCAGGATATGCCACGCCGGGGAAATGCCGAAGTAATAATTTTGCCATTTTCGGCCTTAGTTGTGTATTTAATGTCCCTAACACTGTTTTTTTCGATAGAATAATATAGCTTTGTAGTACGTCACGGCCGTATTGGTGGGGCGCTATCTTCTGGGAAGAGTTGGCAGCCGTCAGCGTCGTCCTGCATGTTGTCGAATGAGCTATGAAACAGAACCAATATCCCTTATTGCTTTTCCTTGCGCTGTTATTAGCCCCCGTCTCTCTGTTGGCAACCCACAACCGGGCCGGTGAAATACATGTTGCGCAAATTGGGCCGCTGACGGTACGTGCGACCATCATTACTTGGACCAAGACCAGCAGTGCGAACGCCGACCGCGATACCCTGGAAATAAACTGGGGGGATGGAGTGATCCAAAAAGTGCCGCGCTCCAACAATGGAGGACAAGGCCAGTCGCTTGGAAATGATGTGAAATACAATGTGTATGTGTCCGTGCATACTTTTGCCGGGCCGGCTTCGTATCGAATATCTATGACCGATATGAACAGAAATGGGGGTATTCGCAATGTAAATTACCCTGCTTCTGACAATATTCCATTTCACATTGAAACAATATACGATTTTCAGGACCCCCAATTTGGCGGTGTCAATACGACGCCCTTTTTGCTGCAGCCTCCCATTGACAATGCCTGTGTTGGTAAACCTTTCCGACACAATCCAAATGCCAACGATCCAGATGGAGATAGCCTTTCATACCAGTTGATTGTGCCATTGCAGGGTATCGGTTCTCCTGTTCAAAACTATGTTTTTCCGCAGAATATCATGCCGGGTGTTACCAATACCCTGAACATGAATCCCATAACTGGAGATATTCTATGGTTCGCCCCACAGGAATCAGGGGAGTACAATATTGCTTTTATCGTCGTATCCTGGCGGGAAGGTGCACCAATTGATACCACCATCCGGGACATGCAGATTTTCGTAAGTGACTGCGACAACAACCCACCCGATGTGGAGACCGTCGATCGGCTGTGTGTAATAGCAGGTGATACGGTATCATTTGCGGTGAAGGGTACGGATCCTGACTCCGGGAATTTGGTGCGGCTGACGGCGCTGGGGGCGCCGCTTGTTTCACCCTACAGTCCTGCTGTTTTTATAGCTCCTGGGACCCATGAACTACCGTTGGTAGAAGGCGTATTCCGGTGGGCAACCGCCTGTGAGCATGTTTCCAACCAACCCTATTCGGTGGTTTTTAAAGCGACCGATTCCTTGGGTACACCGCTGTTGGCAGACCTTAAAACAGTACAGATCAAGGTTGTTGGGCCGCCGCCAAAAGTGTTGCAGGCTATAGCCGGGCAAGTGGATGTGCAGGTTACTTGGGAAAAGCCGTACGCCTGTGAGGCAGCGGCAGAAAACTATTTTTTGGGGTTTTCCGTCTGGCGAAAAGAGGGAAGTAATCCATTTGTCGTGGATACGTGCGCGCCGGGACTTGCGGGGAAAGGATATCAGGAACTCGTGTACGTAACCAAGCAACAACAAGGTGGTCGATACTGGTACAAAGACCAACAGGTAGCAAGAGGGCGAACCTATTGTTATCGGGTACTTGCAAAATTTGCGCGTCAATCTGCGGGTGGATATCCTTACAACATCGTAGAGAGTTTGCCTTCTGAGGAGGTGTGTGTGCAATTGCCTCGAGACCTACCCCTTATCACCCATGTATCGGTGGAAAGTACCGATACTGGTGCCGGAAAGATGAAAGTTGCTTGGTCAAAACCCAGTGCTGCTGATTTGGATACGACCATCAATCAAGGCCCTTACCGTTATCAGGTACTGCGACAGGAGGGCTTCAATGGTGGCGTTTTACAGGAATTGCCAGGGGCATCTTTTGTTGCCAATACTTTCTGGCAGGCCAATGATACGCTGTTTGAATTTGATCAAAACCTGAACACACTGGGTATCCCTTACCATTATCGCATTGATTTTTATGTGAATGGAGATAAATTGCTGGGCTCAACGAATGAGGCATCCTCCCTATATCTTACCATCAATCCCTCAGACAAAACGAACCTGCTTTCTTGGGAGGAGGATGTCCCATGGGGAAATTACCGCTATGATATTTTTCGAAAAAACAACCTGACCCAGCAGTTTGATTTTATTGGATTTTCCCTTACACACCAATATGAAGACCGTGGGCTGGTGAATGGCACGTCGTACTGTTATTTTGTGCGGAGTGTCGGTACTTACAGCATCGGCGGCGTGGCGGATCCATTGTTTAATTTGTCACAACAGTCCTGTGGCGTACCCATTGATGTTGTTCCGCCTTGTCCACCAATTTTGCTGGTCCAAAACCTGTGTGATGCTGCTGGAAGTCCGCTCTTTGAACCTCCCTACGACAATAATCTGTCCTGGACCAACCCGAACACGGCGTGTGAGGGACCTGATGATGCGGTGGCTTATCGAATCTGGTATGCCACCGGAGCGGACCAACCATTGTCTTTGCTGGGGGAGCAGGTGGGCGCCAACAACACGCGTTATACCCATCGGTTACCGACAGATCTGGCCGGCTGCTATGCTGTTTCGGCGCTTGATTCAGTGGGCAATGAGAGTGCGCAGAGCAATAGGGTGTGTGTGGACAATTGTCCGAAGTACGAGTTGCCCAATGTATTTACACCCAATGGAGACCAAGCCAATGATCTTTTCACGCCATTCCCGGGTTGGCGGTTTGTGTCAGCCGTTGATTTTCAGGTATTCAATCGTTGGGGGAATCTCGTTTTTTCAACCACTGATCCTGCGCTAAATTGGAATGGAACCGATCTGAACAACAAACAATTGGCAGAGGGTACATACCTATATGTGTGTAAGGTATTTGAAAGTCGCGTAGGAGGATCTGTGCTGCGCCCCGGTACTTTGAGTGGCTATATTGAACTGATACGATCCGGCCAATAGGGGACTCATGTCGGCAGTGTGTGTGTGGCCGCGGCACTGGTGCCGCGTCCAGTCAATGGCACTAGGGTGTTTCACAGACAATCAAGGCGCCATCGGTGAGCTGCCATTTACCAGCGAGTGTTTTTTGGTATGCGTTCTCTTCGAGGAATTCTAGAAAATATGCCCTGTTGATGCCGCGTGCGCCCAAAGTGCGCAAGTGATTGGTTTCAACCTGGCAATCCACCATCCAGAAACCTTCTTTTTCAAGTGCCCGCACCAAGGTGATGAAGCCGGTTTTTGAGGCATTGGGTACCAGGGAGAACATACTTTCTCCAAAGAATATTTTTCCGATGGAGATGCCATATAGTCCACCCACCAACGCCTCGCCTTCCCACACCTCTACACTGTGTGCCAAACCTCGTAGGTGAAGTCGGTGGTATCCCGCTATAAATTCTTCGGTAATCCAGGTGCCATCGTGGGGCTGCCTGGTCGTGGAGCCGCAGTGGCGCATTACCGCTTCAAAGCACGTATCAAGCGTGACGCGAAATTTACCTTGGTTGAATATGGAGCGCATACTCTTGTGTACCAGTAATTCCTTGGGAAACAGTACAAATCGGGGGTCAGGGGAGTACCAAAAAAAAACGTCGTCCTCTTGAAACCAAGGGAATATACCGTTGCAATACGCCATCAGTAGCCTAGCTTCACTCAAATCACCCCCCACAGCCAACAGTCCCGAGTCTTCCGCCAAGGAGGCTTGTGGAAAAGATGGATCGTCTTTGTTTAAGAGGTAAACTGGCATGATGCGAAATCAGGGCGAGATAAATTATATTCCATAAAAACACTACTGTTGAAAATGGTTCAAAAAATGCGACTATTTCTACAAACCTGTAATTATTTGGAATGGGCTACTTTTATACAGACTGCTTTTTTATCGGGGTCTTACTAGGGAAATGTAAGATGCCCACGATACCTTTGGTTTTTAAAAATCAACTCGTTGGGTGGCTACTTTTTGGTCTGAGACGCAACCACCTAATCAGTTATTACAAAAAAAACATGAAGTTTATGAGAAATGAAACTATATGCTGCAAGGGAATGAAAGGAATCCTCTGGTTGTTGGTTCTGCTGGTGGGTCAACTGTCAGCACAAACCCTTCCAGCGGTCGATGTGCCCATTGTGTCCAAAAATTATTTCGAAATATGCCAGCAATTGGATGCTTATTTTGAAGAACAAGCCTTGGAAAATGAACCTGAAACCGATTGTTGGGACAACAATGTTGTAAAATATCAACGGTGGAAATGGTGGTGGCGGGATCGAGTCATGCCCGACGGCTCCTTCCCGGAGCTGCGCGAGCAATGGCTCGAAAACCGACAACGCTTGGCACGAGATGCACAAAACCGCGATCCTCAGCCCCTGTGGCAAAACGAAGGCCCCACGAAAAACCCCAATGGCGGCTACTGGGGAATGGGACGCACCAAACACGTCGCTTTTCACCCATCCAACCCGGATATTATGTGGGTTGGTACCCCCGACGGCGGAATTTGGAAAACAACGGATGGTGGAAGCACTTGGGCAGCGCTTGGAGATGGTTTACCTTATTTGCCGGTGAGTGTCATATTGGTGGATTTTCAAAACCCGGAAACACTGTACATCTCCTTGGGCGATAAGGGCGGCTGGTGGATGTGGAACCTCGGCGTGTATAAAAGCACGGATGGTGGTAACACCTGGGCGCCGACCGGATTGGATTGGACATTGTCCCAGGAAAATGTCATTTACAACATGGTGATGTCACCCACTGACCCACAAACTATATTTGTTGCGGCTAATCGCGGTGTTTTCCGCACTTCCGATGGCGGCGTCACCTGGCAAACGGTTCGTACAGGAGAATATACCGATGTCAAATTTAGACCTGGTGATCCTAGCACTATTTACGCGGCCCACCACAATTATTGGGGCACCAGTCAGTTGGATAAATCTACCGATGGCGGAGAAACCTGGATGCAAGTATCCGATTTTCAGGTGTCACAAAATGACATCCGATTGGCCGTAAGCCCCCTGATGCCCGATTGGCTCGGGGTCCATTTTTCCAACGGAAAACGCTTTTTGTTGTCTAAAAATGGCGGTGCCTCGTTTGTTGAAAACAATGCCCCAGACGATGATGGCGGTATTTTTACCTTTTCTCCCAGCGACAGCAACATTGTGTACTTGTGTGGGGTCGTGGTGAACCGCTCCGTTGACCAAGGCGCCACATGGTCGCCCATCACCCATTGGTACAACGATGGTGTACACGCAGAAGTTCACGCCGATGCCCACGATCTGGTGCACAGCCCGCACAACCCCGTCGAATTGTGGTATTGCAACGATGGGGGGCTCTACCGATACGACGAGCCTTCAGAAGCATGGACGGATTACTCAGACGGGCTGGCCATTGCACAGTTCTATCGTATTGATGTTTCACAAGTGGGAGAATTGAAAATAGCGGCAGGTTCGCAGGACAATGGCGGCTGGCTTCGGACGCCATTTGGTGGCTGGCGCCATACCAATGGTGGTGATGCCATGTGCCAAATCATTGACCCGTTGGCGAATAACATCATTTACACGGAATACTATGGTGGCAATGATATTTATCGCAGTACCGACAATTTTCAAAATTCGGTCAACATAGCCGACAACATACCCGACAACCCTTCTGGTGATTGGGTGACCCCCTTTATCCTGAACCCCCAGAATGATAAGACATTCCTGGTGGGCTTACAAGATGTGTACCGTTCGTTCGACCGAGGCGATCACTTTCACAAAATCAGCGAAAATCTTACGGGTACTGTTGACAATAAAATTCGCGACATCGCCATGTCACAAAGCGATACCAATTTTATAGTTGCCGCGCGCTCCAGCCGTATTTACAGGACGTTGAATGGCGGGGAAACGTGGACACAGCACTTCGTATCAACGGCTGAAGATATTACGCGCATTGCTATTCATCCCGCTAATCCCCAAAAGTTATGGGTCTCAAAGGGTGGATATGCTGCCGGCAAAAAAGTTTTTTCCAGCATCAATGGCGGTATTTCCTGGCAAAATCGCTCTGGAAGTTTACCGAACGTTCCGATTAACTGTATCCTTTTTGATACAATCACCAACTACCTCCTCATCGGCACCGACATCGGGGTGTTTTATTCCGATGCAGACGTAATCAATTGGAAGCCTTACGGCGTTGGAATCCCGGCGGTGTATGTATTGGATCTTAAAATCCGCCAATCTACCCGTCGATTGTATGCCGGTACGCATGGCCGTGGGGTATATTCAGTGTTGTTGGAAACGCTGGTTGGTACCCTGGAAGGGGTTACAAAGTCCGCCGATGCCGCCATTGTTTTCCCCAACCCTGCCGATACGCAGGTGTATTTTAAAGAAGTCGGATTAGAAAATATAGCGGGCGACATTCAATTGTTTGATGTGATGGGGCGCGTGGTATTGACGAAAATCGTGCAGCAGCAACCCCTTCGCGACCAGGTGTTGGACATTGCCGCCCTTTCAAGTGGCCTATATTATTTGCGGGTAAGAGACCTCACAGGAGCCGTTTTGGTGGCGGAAAAACTGGTAAAAAGGTAAACTGGCTAGGAGGTCGCGTCTGAGACCAAAA
>CAIZLM010000139.1 GCA_903933805.1 uncultured Bacteroidota bacterium
ACCCTGCACACGAATTTTCCGCACCGGGCGCTTATGAGGTTTGCCTAACGGTGAGCAACCAGTATGGTAGCGATACCAAATGCAGGACAGTGTGGGTATCAACCAGCAGCAGCAACGAATTACAGGGCGGCGGCGACTTGAAAATTTATCCCAACCCAACTACCGGTATCATTTACTTCTCCGATCCTGCCGTGACGTTGGTGCGCGTGTTTGACAATATCGGTCGTCTGCAACTACAGCAAGAGGTGGCAGAAGACCGACTTGATCTTTCTCATTTGCAACCCAGCATTTACCGCTTGCAGGTATTTCGAGGGAGTCAAATCCCAGAGATGCGAAGCGTCGCTATCTCCATTCGTTGATATTACTTGGTGGGTCTTGCGAAGGGTGTCGAGCCCTTTCGCAAGACCCACCACCACGATCTTCAGTCGTCGTCGTCATGGCCATTTTTTTCTTTTGAGCGGCTGTTGTCATGTCCTTCGCCGGAACCCTCGTGCCCTTCCTTGCTACTGCGGTGGCAGGAGACGCAGTTTTCAATGGCGGTGATGCCCTCTTCGCGGTGTTCCGCAAGGATGTTGCCCACGGTGTGCTCATGGCATCCATAACAAGTGTAGGTGTCATAACGGTTGTTGGTATGACAAGTGTTACAACGTGCATTATGGTCTTGATCCAGCACGAAATAAGCAGCGTGATCAAACGTAGCGGGGACCCATTTTTCCGTACTGTGGCATTGTCCGCAGGCGGTTGTCTGAGATTGGTGCCATGCATCCTTGCTTTTTTGGTGGCATGTGGCGCAGTCATTTTTGTTCACGACCGTGAGCATGTCGTGGTTGAATGTCACATTGTTTTTCCAGCCCGCTGTATTGTGACAACTCGAACAGTTGGTATTCAATTGGTTGTGCAGGTTGCCTGTTGGTTTGGAGTGGCAGGAGACGCAGTTGGTGGCCACCGAATTTGGCAAGAGGGTGTGTGTAAAACCATTCAATGCCACTGCTGTATTTCTACCGTGGTGGTCGTTGTGGCAATCGGTGCAGGATTGACTCGTCAATTTTTCGTGAAACAATATGGTTGTATGGTTGAGATCGGCGCTGTCTTTTCCTATATCAGAGGGCTTGTGGCACGCGATACATTTATTATTTTCAATGCCCCCAAATGGTGTATGGCAGGCCGTGCAGTTGTTGTTTAAATTTTGGTGCCCTTGCAGCAATTCTCCAGGACTGAGCATGGTGTGTGGAAATTGCACCATCAGCCAAACAATCCCGGCTACGATACCAATAATTATTAGTTTTTTCATTTGCTAAAGATAAATACGGTCAAGATGTGCAGGAGCGAGAGAATACCAAACATCAAGGAAATGGGCAGGTGGATTTCCCGCCATTTCCGCATGATATCCACCACAATCGTGTCCATAAAGAGCTCTTTTTCTGCCACAGCGTTGCTGACGCCTGTGTTTGCGAGGGCTGCTTGCGCGCCCCGTAGCGTTTCTCCGGCCGATTTTAGTAAAAATTTCCCTACCAAGCCGCTCGCTACATTGACCAATAGCATCAGAACAGCCAACCACGCCAATTTTGCATTGAAATGAATCCCGGCGTGCACTAAAATAAGTACGGAGCCAGCCCATGCCATGTACTCATGAAACATCAAAAAGTCTTTCGGGGAGCCCCGTGTTATATACTTGCGTTTCCTGAGGGAGTAGCTGAAAGACACGATGATCAAAAAAGTTCCGATGTAGCCCAAGTACAAACCAACATGTACGATCTTTAAGGTGTGTAATAAATAGTCGATGGATATCGTAAAAAGTATCATGATGGCGTACCAGAGGAAAAATGGCAGCACGTGTTTCAATAATATAGACTGTTTCATCGGAATGGTTTTTATCGCTCAAGGTGTCATCGTCCGGATATTCCGCGTGCTGTACCAGGTAAAATGAAAGCACGATTGCTGCGACCACTCATTCCTTTGTAAAGGCGAGCGGACGGCGAATTACAGGATATTATGACCGACAAACTCCGATGAGCAAGGAGAAATTGAAAC
>CAIZLM010000140.1 GCA_903933805.1 uncultured Bacteroidota bacterium
CGTTTTTATGTTTTTATGTTGTCTGTCCATAGTTAAACTTTTCAAGTTAGCACTGTCCCAACGGGTTGCCACTAACACGTTTTTTATGGGGTAGGCCGTGCAAGACGGGTATCTGTATTACCTGCTCACCATGATTTGTTTTTGAACCAGGCCTTTTTCCGAGTGAATGCGCAGGGTGTACATACCGTCTGGGAAGTTATTTACCGACAGTTTGGCATAAGATTCCCCACCATGTGGCACCTGAGTGACCACTTGTCCCAACACATTTACCAATTCTATACGTGTAACAGGTAGATCGCCAAAGAAAAGGGTAACGAAATCGCTGGAGGGGTTTGGGGATACCACCATTTGGTGATTTGGCACGTCGCGGGTACCCGTGGTCCCAATCAGTTTCATCCACACGGTATCTAGGATTGTCGGGGAGGAAATGTATTTGATATTGCCACGTTTGTCAATGGCTTTTATGCCTTTGATTGGAACAGCAAAAGGCATGATGTTGTTACTGGATCTAGAGGTAATGTCGATGATGATGATGTAGTCTGTTTTAAAAGTAACCTCTGCGATGGCGCCGTACCCGCTTGCCTGTTGTCCGTTTTTTCGCGTCATACCCATATCCAATTGGAATTTGGAATGGATGTCTTTGGCCAGCCATAGCATGTGGTTGGGAGACCCAAAAAAGTCGCTTTTGTAATCACTTTCGGGGCTCTGGACCACATAATCGGGGTATTCCATGCCGAATGCCAGTCCATAGATGCCGAGTGCAGGTTGTGTAGGGCTGCCCAATACAACGGTGCCTGTGATTTCCACGGGCGTTGGATTGTTGGTATTCACTACGATGGTATCCTGCGAGAATTCAATTCGGACCTGTGGTGTATTGGGTAATTGGGCTGCTCCGGCGGTGTCGATGGCGGTGTAGTGCTGGCCAATGACATCGGCATCATATTCATTTACAGCGCCATTCCCATCACAGTCGAGGTGTTTGTAGTTTACCTGATTGGCCACCGATTCTGCCCAGTTTGGGGCAAATTGTAGCGTCCAGTCGGTGGATGCCTCTGGTCTGGGTGATCCTGCAGTGTAGTGTCCCACCCCGAGGTTCAACAAATCATATACATTGGCTTTCCCATCCCTGTTGGCATCTCCCGGGCGGACATAGTCTGTGGCTTCCGGCAGGCTCGATATCGTCATGTTGAGTGCGTCGGTCACCAGCAATTGCACGGCAGAGGATATGCACCCGCCTGTCTGCCAGACGGTCAAATTGGTGCGATAAATACCACCTGCCGGATATTGGTGTAGGATGGTATCTGACGACGGTGCTACCATATCGCTGCCATCGCCAAAATCAAGTTGTGCAAAGTTGAAATCGCCAACAGAGTTGTGGATAAACTGTGCTGTGTAGCCGTTATCCAACGATCCTTCGATTATTTTGACCTCCATTTGGGCATGGCATGTGCCTCCCTGTGCGGCACAATCCCCTGCCCACCAAGTCGCAATACCGGCATTGATGGCCTCACATTCATTGCCATAGGTAATGCCGTTACACCCGCAAACGGGGGCATAGAGGGATGATTGACCTGGACACAAGGCCGTAGCATCTGCCATGACGGGGTTGATGCAGGCAGGCTCGGCGACGGTTAATTCTTGGCATTTGGTGGCAGCACAGGTGTATTGGTCGTCCGGGTTGGATACGTGGTATTGGGCGCAAACAAGGTAGGTGCCGAAGCCAGGCAATGGCGCAGTAAAGTCGGGGGTTTGTGCAATTAAATTGCTGCTTTTACTGCTGTACCATACGACAGACTGAAGGGCGTTTAGGCTTTGCGGGTCCGTTGAAAAAACCTTTCCATTTAGCTGGGTGCCAATGGCTGTTACCTTGATATCGTATCCGCACCAGTTACTGCTCTGTGCGTCGATTTGAATTGTTTCGCAATACTCGGACGAACAGCCAAACGCATCAGAAACTGTGAGGCAAACGGCGTATTCTCCTTGCTGTGGGAAACCATGGGATACTTTGTTGCCAGTAGCAACCGACCCATCACCAAAGGTCCACTGACATATTTGGGTTGATGGATCGTAAATATTTGCGACAAAATTGAACCGAAGTGCATCATCAGGGTCTGCGAAGTATCCAAAGTGAGCCGCACACGGCAGCGTATCTGAAACACAAACCAAAGAAACAGTCAGCCCGTTACTCGGCGGACATCCCTGTGGCATCGGCGCAGGGGCTGTTTTGAAGGAGATTATTTGACCACCCAAGAGGCCTTCCATGCCTGAAACAGCGTGGAAAGACAAACCATTGTCAAGGTCAATAATTTGAGCCCCGCATCCGGGCGTGATACTGGAAACCCAACCAACTTTTTCACACTGCGCAGACAAATGCCCCCACCCCAGTAAGAGTACAGCCAACTGAACACCAACGATGGCCAATATTTCTTTGCGCATATAATATTTCATTTTACCACTGATTATAAGACGGCTCCAAACGAAGTAAGGTTTGTTCGGGTCGGCAAAAAATTTAATTATTGGGTAAGCAGGATATTGAACTACTTCGGGAACAAAGATGCTTACAACACAGAATAGTTCTTTGTAACCTAGTCAAGGGTGTTTTTGTTTTCGGACAAAGGGAAAAAGAATACGCGGAGTGGGTGGGTGGGTTTCTCGCGAAGGGTGTGGGTGGGTTTCTCGCGAAGGCGCAGGGGCGCGAAGGGGTGGGGGCGCGAAGGGTGTGGGTGGGTTTCTCGCGAAGGCGCAGGGGCGCGAAGGGTGTGGGTGGTTTTCTCGCAAAGGCGCAGGGTCGCAAAGGGGCGGTGGGCGGCGGCTTTGCGTTTGAGGGTCTTGGAGCGGGCGGGCATTTGTTTATAAATAATGCGTAGATTATAACTTCGGGTTATCTTGAAGGGGCGTTATATAACATAGAATTTCCACAACTAAGGAACCAATATATAAAATGCCGCCTGTTGGTCTGCAGCTCGCGGGTGATTTACACAAGCTTTCAGAGGAACTCGGGCACCCTGGCATCGAGCCCCTCTGGATAGCCGTTAAACGTAGAAAGTTGGCCATACCAAAAAAGCAGGTTATTGAATACGTTAGATCCAAAGCCGAGAAACAGACGCATGGGGCTCCAC
>CAIZLM010000141.1 GCA_903933805.1 uncultured Bacteroidota bacterium
AGTAACTGGTTAGGTGGCACGCTGTCTGGCCAAAAAAGGCCTATTATCCGCCATACTTCGCATATTTTTTTGACCGTAGCGCTGCTACGGCCTGCAAAAATCTGCTTCGTCTGGCAAAAAATGGCCACTTTTTTGTCTCAAGCGCGACCACACTAACCAGTTACGCTTGATAGAAAAAAAAATTGCAACAGCCCATACTAGTAAAACCATTGAAAATCAAAATGTTATGTACTTATTTATAATATCACCATAATATTTCAATACTGAAATGTGTAAATAATATGTATGTAGATAAAAAATCAATATATTTGCCACACCGGATGTGCGTAAACAGTCTTTTTTCAGCTGTTTTTATGCGTAACTGGTACGTTAACTTGACAGCAAATCTTAGGCAAAATAGCTCAAACAATTCGACTATTTTTTCGATTTCGGTTTGTTTCCCCTGTCTTTTTTAACACGTTATAATCTTTTTTTTCCTGCCACTTGTATCTCCTTTTTTGAACGACATGTCAAAAAAGGAGATTTTTTTTGGTATTGTACACATTGCTGTACCTGTAAACGCTTATAAATGGTTGGGTGGCACGCTTTCTGGCCCTAAAAACCCCTTTTATACTCAAAAAAAATCCCAGTCTAGCAACAGCTAAACTGGGATTTTATTCTTCTGTAGTTTCGCAAAGGCGCCCCAGTTTCCTGAGGCGCCCTCACTTCATCATTTACTTAGCCTGTATCATTTTCTTCGTAGCAGAATTATCTGCCGTCTCGAGTGTATAGTACATAACACCGGTTGTGTTCAGCAGTGCGCGATCCAACGAAATGGCGTTGTAGCCCTTCGAGAAATCACCTTTCTGCGTGAATACCACGCGGCCTGTCTCATCGTACACTGTCAACGTCGCGGTGGTTGCCTCCGGTAGGTGGAAACCAATTGCGGTTTTGTTGACAAATGGGTTCGGCTGGTTCTGGTACAATTCGAATCCAACACCGGCGATCGTTTTACCGTCAAAGCGCAGTGCTACTTCCATGCGACCATCGGTCAGGTTGTAACCCTCTGCTTTCGTGATACGGCTCGATACGCTCAGCATTTCGCTCAATTTGCCCGTTTTCGTTGCGCGGAATTTCACCGTGAACGCGTCCGATCCATCAACCGATACCGTCAAGGCATCCGCAAATACACCGAAGTTGTTTGCGGTCACCCGGTCGCTGCCCATGATCTCTGTAACCGTCAAACCGTTCAGGTTCAAGGTCATCTGATAGCCTTGGGTTTTCTCCGCTGCCGTGAAGGATACTTCCACTGCTTCTCCAGCTTTCACGTCGCGGTCATTCACGTCGAACAGCAACGTGCCATTCGTGCGATCGTTCAATGCCATCAGGCTGTTTGCAACAGCCGTGTTGTTGACGTCACCAATCTTCACACCCACGAAGTCTTCACCCAACTGGTTCGTCATCGCGTCGGCTACCGAGATGTTCTCCGGTATGGTGCCTTGGAATGGATTGGCAGGGTTGGCGAAGGTGTGGGATTTGTCCACAAAACGCCATGAGGTGTTGTTCGGCAGCTCCTGGTAAACACCCAGCACCAACTTGCGCAACTCCACAATGTCAAACGTTGTGATCGAGTTCGACTTGTTCGCATCCGCAGCGATCATTTTGTATGGGCTGCCGAGTGGCTGAATACC
>CAIZLM010000142.1 GCA_903933805.1 uncultured Bacteroidota bacterium
CAACGTTCAGAATGCAGTCGACAGCGGATTCATTCGCGTGGTTTGGGAAGGCCCCAACAGCTTTCCGGGTGTTTCGGTTCCCGACAGTTCCACCATTTTCAGAATTCGGTTCAATGTAATCGGCGCCGCTAACAGCAGCACTTTCATCCGGTTTACAGAAATCAATTATTCCTTCCCGACCACTGATTTTGAGGTGGTGAAGGTGGTCAGCCCGAATGGAGCGCTGGATGATTTTGATGAACATGAATGTTCGCTCACGGACGGTTTTATAGCAGTAGGCTATTCCGTTGCCACGTCGGAAGCCACCGACGATGCCGGTATGAACCTGGCGGTTTCCCCCAATCCATTTACATCCGATACCAAGGTTGAGTTTTCCTTGGAACAGCCGGAGGACGTACAAATTACGGTTGCCGATGCCACCCATCGGGTTGTGTTTCAACAAGCAGCTCAGCATTTTCCGACAGGAAAGCACCAGATAACCCTTGAAAAAGCGCGTTTCCCAGCAAAAGGCGCCTATTTTCTTCTTGTCCGTGCTGGCTCGAAAATTTCCGTCCGGTCAATAATATGCTATTAAAAAATAATATCTCACACAATTTCTTATCCACACGGTCTAAGATGAAACCGATTACTACATTTCTCTGCGCAGTTCTGCTAATGATGGCATCACAGGTTTGTGGTCAGAATATGAGTACCAGCTTTACAGCAGTACCGTTTCCCGGTCAGCCTCCTTATCCCGTTGGTAGCCGGGTAAAGATCGATTTGAACGTCACCAATTTTACCAAGGTCTCGTCCGTGTTGCTTCCGATTGTTTACAACAGTACGGTGCTCCGATTCGACTCTATTGATATGCCCATCTTGCCAGGCTACTCCGATACAACGGTGGTATCCCACCCCACGCCTGGTATCATCAAGTTGGCTTGGTTCCCAAGTTTGCTCGACTACCCAGATGGCTTTACCTTGGTCGGCTCCAACACCCGCATGTTGACACTTTTCTTTACCGTGCTCACCAGTGGTACCGGTACCGTAAACCTATCGACTACCGTACCGTTCACCCCCATTGAGGTTGTGAACAGTATTGGAAATAATATTTATACCAACGCTATTTTCCAAAATGGCGGAGGAAGTGGCGCCTCTATTGTGGCAGGTTCAGGTAACCCGCCGCCACCACCGTTGGTGGGATTTAAGGCAATTGCCAACACCGTGTATGCCCAAAAAGACCAACGCGTCTGTGTGCCCATCACGGTGAACGATTTCGATAACCTGATTTTGATGCAGTACGCCATGCACTGGGATAGTACCAAACTGACGTATGACTGTTTTCGTGAAAACCTGCCAGGAAACCCGACCTTTAACAGGCCCAAAGCCAACACCCTCTTGCTGAGTTGGGAGGACCCCAACCTTACCGGCGTGACGGTTGCGGATGGTACCAGAATTTATGATGTGTGCTTCAATACCATCGGGGCGCCCGGCACCAGTACCATTATTACGTTGGATGGATTGGGATTCCCCGATGGCCCTACCGTCAACTTTGCCGAAGTGTACAACGCCAGTTCTGTCAACGTGTGGTCCTTGGGTGGTACCAATGGCGCCTCCGGAATTTCCGACACCGTATTCATCATGTCAAACCCGCCCCAGGGCAATCCCGTCACGTTTACGGCTGATCAAGATGTGGTGTCACCAGGCGCTCAAACTTGCGTTGATGTGAAGGTTAAAAACTTCACGTCCATCACGGAGTCGGAGTTCCAAATGACGTATGATGCCACGAAACTGACGTTTGTCGGGCCCATCACCATTCCAGTGACGGCACTCAACCTCACGCTTGCGCAATTGACCCATACGGTTGCAGCCAATGTTGGTACCATCAAATTCAAATGGACCAACGCTGCCGGTGCCACCGTCGCCGACAATACAACCATCTTCTCCGTTTGCTTTAATGCCATCGGTGCAACTGGCAACATCGTTCCGATTGCCTTTGGAACGGCTCCTTGCCCAGCAGTGGTACCGTTCTCCATGTTCAAAAAAGACGTGGGCGGCGTCGCCTATAAATTTGAAAATGGTCAAATCAGCATCCTGTCCACAGGACCAACACTCACGCCCACCAACGCCCTCTGCTTCAACGCTTCAACCGGCGCCATTGCGACCAACCCCAATGGCACAGCGTCCAGCTTCAGTTGGTCCAATGGTATGACCACCCAAAACCTCGCCAATGTGGCTGCAGGCACCTATACCGTTACGGTAACGTATGCTGGTGGCAATACTGCCACCGCCACGGCTTCTATTACAGCGCCCACCGCAATTTCCATGACGCAGGCAGCTGTCGGGGTGACTTGCTTTGGCGACGCCAACGGCTCTATTGACATTACGCCTTCCGGTGGAACAGCGCCCTATACCTACCTCTGGAATGGACCAACCATGTTCACATCGACTACCCAGGATGTATCTGGGCTAAAAACAGGTAATTACGTGGTTACCATCACCGATGCCAATCTTTGTGCTTTTGCTTCTGCTGCGGTGAATGTTCCTCAACCACAGCCCATCGCCATTCCTTCAAACAATGTTGTCATCTCCACCGTGAGTTGCTTTGGTGGTTCCAATGGGGCTATTTCCATTACCCCGCAAAACGGCACACCGCCCTATACCTACGACTGGAGCAATGATATGGCTGAAAATCCTGACAACGACCCACAAAATGTCGTAGGACTCATGGCTGGATCGTACAACGTGACCATCACTGATTCCCGCGGATGTTCGTTTACGTCGCAGTCTTATACCATCAGCCAGCCCCAACAATTGGTTGTAAATTTTGTAAAAAAAGATGATGCCAAGTGCTTCAATTCCGCTACCGGCAAAATAGAAATTACGGTAGGGGGCGGATCGGGCAACAAAACGTACAGCTGGAAAACTGTGCCAGCCAACACCGTTGTTTCTCCTGACCAAAACCCCAATGGACTCGCTCCGGGTACCTATAATGTGCTTGTGACAGATGCCAACGGTTGTACCGCCACTTTGGCAACAGCGGTGACCATCGGCAATGCACCATCGGCACTGACGCTTTCCAATACCACCCAGCCGGGTCAGTGCTTTGGCCAGCTTTCTGGATCTATTGACTTGTCTGTCGTCGGCGGATGGGGCGGCTATACCTACGCCTGGCCGGCGCCTTTGCAACCCATACAAGACCATTCAGCTGTTTCTTCCGGTACTTATACGGTGACAGTCACCGACCAAGGCTTGTGTACTGCCACCCAAACGGTCATGGTGGGCGGTGCTCAAACGGCCATCACCATTGGCAATCCCGTGGTAACGAACGTCACGTGCTTCGGACAGGCCACCGGCGCCATTTGTATTGTTCCTTCCGGGGGCAATGGTGGTACGTATCAGGTGGCTTGGAGCAGTACCGCTCAGGCGACCAACTGTATTGCCAACCTCACCAGTGGTAACTATGTTCCCACAGTATCCGATGTACAGGGTTGTACGGCAGTATTTGCGGCCATCAACGTCACAGCACCCACACAGGTAGTATTGGATACCAACGTCGTTGCTGCCAATCCAATGGGTAGTATTGATTTGATGGTCACAGGCGGCACCCCCAATTATTCCTACAGTTGGTCCAATGGAGCCGTAACACAGGACATCAATGGTGTGGCCGCAGGTACCTATACTGTGACGGTAACAGACAATGTTGGCTGTTCAAAAGTGGGCGTTTATACGGTTCCTTCTTCCAATGTTGTGACAGGAACACTCGTCACCACTGTCGATAACTCTTGTAACAACGATGGCTGTATTCACCTTTCCATTCCGGCTACTGCAGCCGGTGCAAGTCCCTACACATTGTCTTGGACGGGTGGCACGCAATCTACCACCAGCCTTACACCCGCTGTGTGTGGCCTTGCCGCTGGCGCTTACGTTGTCACCGTGACGGCCAGCAATGGCAATACTGCCACCGTTTCAGCCGTCATCAACCAACTCCAGCAGGCACTTGTCAGCACCAGTACGGTGTCTCCTTCTTTTGACGATTTACACAACGGCAGCATCTTGTTGGTCCCTTCATTTCCCAATTGCACCTTTTTGTGGGGCAACGGATCCACGGCACTCAGCTTGTCTAGCCTAGACTCAGGCCTTTATGTGGTAACGGTGACGAATACGACTTCAGGTTGCACGTCCGTTTACCAATATCCTGTAACCCGCTACTACCAGGATTTTGTATTCTCTGTCTTGGAGCAGGTTCAGCCATCATGCCTTACGTCAACAAATGGTTCTATTAAAATCAGTGTGGTTGGTGGCAATGGCCCGACATACACGTACAAGTGGAGTGGCCCCAACAATTTCACGGCCAGCACCAAAGATATTACCGGTCTGAAACCCGGCGCTTATTTCTTAACGATAACCGATGAAAGTGGTGTACCCAGAATACAGGGCCCCATCAACCTCGATCCGATGTCGACGCTCGTCATCACCAACGTCAATGAATTGTCAACCACCCCCAGCGGTTTTCAGGTGAGTGGCGCAACAGTTTGTGATGGAGAGGCAGCTGTTGTATTCAGCGGAAACGCCGGCGCTACCACCATCCTGTGGAGCAACAACATTACTTCGGTTAACAACTTCACCCTTTGTGGTGGTGCGTATTCCGTCACTGTTACCGACAACTTGGGTTGTACTGCTGTGTGGTCTGACGCGCTGACAGCCCCCATGGCTATCAATGCCACCTACACTTCTTTCAGCCCCAAATGTTTCGGCGGGAGAGATGGTACGGCGAAGGTATATGTAGTGGGTGGCGCCGGTCCTTATCAGGTCAAGTGGTCGAATGGTCAAGTGGATCAACTGGTACTTTCCAGCACCTTCTCTGAAGCCGTCAGTTTAGAAGGCGGTGCTTATACTGTTACCATCACCGATGCGAACGGCGTAACCAAGGTGTTGCCGGTGGAGGTGCCCGATGCGGAGCCCATTGAGGTTTCCTTCACGGGTATTGACCCGAACAGCTATAATTCCTGTGATGGGGAGCGTATTGCCTTCGTTACCGGTGCCGCAGAGCCAATATCCTACACCTGGGCCAGTAATTTTGGCCACAACGGCAGTAAGGAACGGGCAGAAGGACTTTGCGCTGGGGAGGTATTGTCTTATGTTATCACCGACAATGATGGCTGTTCCATCAGTGTGATGGATACAGTTCCTTATCCGGAAGACGGTTGTTTCCGGGTTCGTCCGGTGCTTACACCAGAGGAACAAGATGGTAACAACGACTTCACACTCATTACCTGTATTGAAACCGTCAAACACACCGTAGAAATCTACAACCGGTGGGGACAGCTGGTTTTCCAGACGGAAGGTTACACCAACGACTTTATGGATCCGATCAATACTTGGACGGGCGTGACCCGTACTGGTCAGTCGCTGCCGGAAGGTGTTTACTATTACGTGCTGACTTTTAATGATGATGAGGGCAACCCGCACCAACTCAAGGGCCACATCAACTTGCTGAAGTAACCAACAAAAAACCGAGTCTTTCGACCCAATTCTAATCATTTTATTATACCAAAACGATTGCAATGAAAAAGGTACTTTTTTCTCTCTTACTCACACTTTCCACCCTGGCAGCCTTCGCCCAGGAGCAGGCTGCCTATGCTCAATACCATGTTTTTCCAGTCCTGATCAATCCGGGCTGTACGGGACTCGACAACAAGTCGCAGGTGCTGGTGAATGCGCGCAGTTCTTGGAGTGGATTCCCAGGCAGGCCCAACACGTACACCGTGTTGTACAACGGGCCTGTGGGTGACAAACTCGCACTTGGTGGCGGCTTTTTTTCAGAGAAAGCGGGCGACATCAGTACCACCAAAGTGATGTTAAACTACGCATTTCGTTTTAAAATTGAAAAGGTTAGCATTGGGATGGGGCTTTCAACGGAGTTTCTCAGCAGAAAAGCAGATGCTGCTTTGCTAAACGACCGGCTGGTGGACATCAACGACGCCACGTTGGAGAACCTCGTGGATGGTCAGCAGATATTTGACGCATCGCTTGGCGTACACCTGCAATACGACGACCGTTTTTTTGCCAGCTTGGCTTTCCCGAACACCATTCGCACCCGTTTAGACGAGGTAGTAGTGGAGGACAATGGCTCGGCGAGTTCTGCAGGTCGGCATTATTTCTTCCAATTGGGATATGTACTCAACGTGCCCAATCAGAATTTCAAAATAGTGCCTTCCATTACGGTGCGTAATTTTCGCAATACACCCTCCCAGATTGACATCAACGTACAAGGACGTTTTCTGGAGGACAAATTGATTGCCGGTTTGACTTTCCGACCCAGCACCAACGGATCTGCGGTCTGCCTTTTGGGTACTAAAATCAACCAATTGCATTTTTTCTATTCTTACGACCTATCTTTTTCCAGTTTTCAGCGCTACAATGGTGGCTCCCACGAGTTTTCAGTGGCGTACACCATTCCCGCAAAGTTGAAGCCAACTGCTGATGCAATGATTCCAGGAAATTAATAAGTGCTAACGAATCAGTTGCGAAATAACAATCCTTGGAGCAAACTACGGCTCAATCAGCTGTAGGGCGCTATCATAGGTGATTCCCACAAACGAATGGGTTAACACTCAAAAAGACACGTGTCTTTAACAATTGGTTTTTGGGATGGCCTCTCTCCTAAAGGTAGGAGGGGGGCTTTTTTTGTCGAAAAAAGCAATTTGAATTTGCAGCGCTGAATGTTTCATTTTTTCAGTAATTATTTTAAAAAAATTATAAAATGTTTGTCGGTTGCTAATAATACACACTACCTTTGGCCTCGTTCGACCAATATGTCGTTTTTTTTAATCGATTGCCTTTTGTATTCTCATGAGCGAGTGTAGTCTTGGATTGCTGCGATAGGTGCTTTCACCTACTCCCCATTTTCCATATTTCCTCTGCTCTTGTTGGCTTATTAAACAGACGATTCTGGTAGCACGTGCTACCTAGAGTCGATTTTCTGTGTAAAACATAAATCTCATTCTTTCATTTATTTAAATTTTTTCACGCATGAAAAATATGTTTGCAAAAATGTCCCTGATGGCAGTGCTTCTGCTCGGCGGTCTGATGCTGGCAACCAATGTACAGGCCCAAGGCGGTACGTTGCAGCAAGATCCAGCCAAGCCAGATGTAAAAATATCAGGTACTTGGAGTGTAGGGGCAGCAGCAGTGCAGCTTCTTGATGCCCAACTGAACGGGCCAATCTCCCAAGCGTTGGCAACGTTGCCACAAGGTGGACAATCGTACACCACTTGGAAATGTAAGTATCAGTTCTACAGCGCTGTGCGTACTTCCATCATTGCTGACATCCCAGTGGCCAAAGCAGTTCGTGTCAATTACGAACAGTTTAATGGCTCTGTTGATGCGATCAGCAGCCCTATTTCTTCCAATGAATGGCAGGTAATTTTCGACGAAATGGTTGATTTACTTACCTTCTAACAACCATCAATGCGTGTGCTACAACGTTTGATGTATCATTTGTTGCAAACATTAATTTTAACTTTCTGATTAAAAAAGTAATCTCATGAATTTTAAGAAACTCACAACATTTAGCCTTTCGGTTCTGTGTGTGTTGTTGACAGTCGTAATGGCAAATGCCCAGACGTTCAATGGCAGCACAACCAACCAGGCTGGTAATTCCGCCGTCCCTTCTACAGGAACGGGCGGTTGTGCCATTGCAGGTGGCGACAGCTATACCAATGCTGTTGCAGGCCTCACCAACCAAGTTGTATCAAGTGTAAGGATCAACCTTACGCACACATGGACTGGTGACCTTAACATTCACCTACAGTCTCCTAGCGGCCAGATCATTATGCTGTCAACAGGCAACGGTGGTACTGGCGACAACTACACCAACACTATTTTCCAAGACGGTGCGCCTAGCATCACGGGTGGAACTGCGCCTTTCACAGGCACGTTTGCGCCAGAAGGAACGCTCACCGGCATCAACTGCGGTGGCCTCATTACCCCAACGATTACAGCCCTGAATGCGTTTACCGCTGCCCAAAATGGCAACTGGTCGCTGCGTATTTCTGACAACGCTGGCGGTGACTCCGGTGCCATGATCAGTTGGGCAATCACTTTTGAAGCACCCTGTGCTTTCACCGTGGCATCTCTTCCAAATCTTAGCTTGCCCGGGACAAACCCGGCGGTATGTGGTTATACGGGCAACCTAACAGCCCCAACCATTACGGCCACTTGTGCTGCGGGTACCTTGATCGCTGTCACCATTGATGGTACAGCTTTCGGTACAGTGGCTTCTGGTGCTTCTTTCGCGGTGTCGCTTTCTTCCGGTTTGCACACGGTGATCTACAAGCTGTCCAATGGTATTTCGCTCTCTCAGAGCATCTCTGTATCAGACGGCGTAAACCCGCTGATTACCTGCCCAGCTACTGTTTATGTTAACCTCGGCGAAGGAGCTTGCTCCGAAGCAGTGGATTACAGCGTATTGGCTACCGACAACTGCCCTGTATTTGGCCCGTCTGTCACCTCCCCAACACAGGGTTCAAGTGCTACGAACAACAACAACTTTGCGAGCATTCAATTTGACGTCCGCAACGATGGCACATTGCCGATCAATATCCAAGGATTCAACGCCAACCTTGGCGCTTTCCCTGGTCCTGGATATGTAGGCACCGTCAATGTGAGTGTTTACAAAACCAATGGCGCTACTGCCATCGGTGTGAACAACAATGCTGCTGCTTGGACGCAAATTGTGACTTCCCAGCCAACGGCTGTGAACGTCGCCAACTATTATGATCCAACCTACGTGGCCCTGCCTGTTTCTGCACAATTTATTCTGCAGCCAGGTCAGTCTAAAGGTATCCTCCTGAATACCACGAATGGTAACTTTATGCGCTACGCAAACGGGAACCAAACGACCACAAACGGTACCCTTGCGATCATTTCCAATGGTCACTACGCAGGTGGCGCGCCTTTTGCACTCGGTAACACACCTCGTATGTTCAAAGGTTCTGTTGTGTACAACACAGCACTTCCTGCTCCTCCGGTAACACAGATTTCCGGCTTGCCTTCCGGTGCGCAGTTCCCCATTGGAACAACCACCAACTGTTTTGTTACCACAGATGGCGCCAACAATACTTCTTCTTGCTGCTTCAACGTGATCGTGAAGGAATACCCAAATCCGATCCACCAGTTGAACTGCAATGACCTGATTTATGTGTCTTTGGATCAAGATTGCTCTGCTTGTGTCGGTGCTGATGATATCTTGGAAGGCGGCCCTTATGGCTGCTATGACCACTATATTGTTGAATTGGACAGAACGGCTCCTTTCGGTAACGGTCCTTGGACCAATAGCTGTGTCAGTGCTTCTGACGTAGGCAAAACCTACCAGGTTCGTGTTACAGATCCTGAAACTGGCAACAAATGCTGGGGATCTCTTAAAATTGAAGACAAACTTGCACCAGTACTCACTTGCTGCGATTACACCCTGCCTTGTAACGCTGATGCATCGCCGATTTTCGGCAATGTTGATCTTGTTGTGAATGCAAGTGGCAACGCTGTTGCAATTCCGGATTTGACCACCGTTAACTCTATCGCCAATGTTGGCGCTTGTGCAGGTTCTTCAATCTTGGACGTAAACGTTTCCTTGAAACTGACGCACACTTTTGTGGGCGACCTGAAACTCACCGTTGTAAGCCCACTGGGTACCCGCGTTGTCCTCTGGCCCAACCAGTGCGGTGGTAACGACAACCTAGACTTCGGTGCCGATGATGAAGCTACTGTTTGCTCCAATCTCTGCGCTGACTACAATTCAGGCGCCGTTTTGCGCCCGATTGCTTGCCTAGGACCTCAGTTTGGTTCCTCTGACTTCCTGTCTAAATTTGACGGCGAAAACCCAGCAGGCGCTTGGAAACTTGAAATCACCGATGCTTTCGGTGGTGACATAGGTGCTTTGAGCTCCTTCAAACTGAACATCACGTACAATGCTCCCAACGGCACAGCGCCTATTGTGGATGAAAACTGTGGTACCTACAACCTGACCTACCTCGACACCAATGTGCCACAAGATTGCGCATCCGGCAAAACGCACAACATCGTGCGCAAATGGACGGCTGTTGACAACCACGGTAACTCCAGCACTTGCATCCAGACCATCGGTATGGTTCGCCCAACACTGGCTGACATCGTTGCGCCGGATGATTACGACGATATCGATGCTCCTGCATTCCACTGCACAGACAATGCGTACCCAACACCTGAGTGGATCGAAGGCCAAGGTCTTCAAGGCTTCCCTTATGTATTTGGCGAACCATCCGGTTGCAACATCAACTGGGATTATGAAGATCTCGTGATCGAAGTATGTGACGGAACGTACAAAATCCGCCGCGAATGGACGATCATCGACTGGTGCATAGGTGACGGTTTCACCTACAACCAAATCATCAAAGTATTGGATGATCAAGGCCCATCTATGTCTTGCCCAGCAAACATGACGGTATCTTCTGATCCATTTGCTTGCTGTGCCATCGTGAATCTTCCTGATGTCATCATCGAAGACAACTGCTCAGAGATCAACAATATCTCTGGAATGATCGTAACGTTCGACCCCTACACGGGCGAACAGACGGGCATGCAGACGTTTGGTGGCAGTGTATCTGACTTCCCAGGCAACAACTACTGGGATCTTGACACGTTGGGCGCTTATGGCTGGACGCCATGTCTGCCA
>CAIZLM010000143.1 GCA_903933805.1 uncultured Bacteroidota bacterium
ATCTTAGAGAAGGTGGAGTGCTTGAAAAACGACCACAAAACAACATTAAAAATGGGTAACTGGTTAGCGTGGCACGCTGTCTGGCCCAAAAAGGCCCATTTTTTGCCATACTTCGCAGATTTTTTTGACCGTAGCGCTGCTACGGCCTACAAAAATCCGCGTCGTCTGGCAAAAAATGGCCACTTTTTTGTCTCAGACGCGACCACGCAAAAAAGGCACAAACTATTTACTGATATGCGTGTTACGCCTGTTGTCTTGTTGGATCAAAATTTCAACGCCTTTTATACCATCGAAAAATATACAAACCTGCCTATCTTCACGGCCAATATTATAGGTAACGGATTAGGTGCGACCACGCTAACCAGTTATAAAAAAATAAAAATGGAACAATACGGTAAAATTCTACTCATTGCCATGCCTACTTTCTTAGTATTGGTGATGATGGAAAAGCTTTATGGGGTGTTGCGTGGTCGAGACACGTATCGCAATATGGATCTGATTGCGAGCCTCAGTTCTGGTATTACGAATGTGGTAAAGGATATATTGGGCTTAAGCGTGAGCATTTTGGCATACGGATGGCTGGTATCCAAGGTTGCTGTTTTTCACCTGGAATCGAGTGTATTGATTTATGCTGTGGCTTTTGTGGCCCTTGATTTTTCAGGTTACTGTTCGCATCGCATTGCCCATTCGGTAAATTTTTTCTGGAACAAACACGCCATTCACCACAGCAGCGAGGATTTCAATTTGGCTTGTGCGCTGCGTCAAAGCGTGTCGTCTTTTGTGAATATGTTTACAATATTTTTGTTGCCTGCTGCGGTGTTGGGTGTTCCCGGAGCGGTGATTGGGGTGGTTGCGCCACTGCATTTGTTTGCGCAGTTCTGGTACCACACGCAGCATATTGGAAAGATGGGATTTTTGGAACATATCATTGTAACCCCCTCGCACCATCGGGTACACCACGCGATCAATCCGGCTTACATCGACAAGAACCACGGTCAGATTTTCATTTTTTGGGACAAGCTTTTTGGTACTTTTCAGGCTGAACTGCCCGAGATGCCGCCGGTATTTGGTGTCACCCGCCCTGTAAAAACCTGGAATCCCATCAAGATTAACTTTCAGCACTTGTGGCTATTGGTACAAGACGCTTGGCGGGCCGAGGCTTGGCGCGACAAGTGGCGTATCTGGTTCATGCCCACGGGTTGGCGACCTTCGGATGTGGCATCCCGTTACCCGTTAGACACCATTGAGGATATCGACCAGTATAAAAAATACGAACCTAAAACCTCCAACATGTTAAAAGGGTGGTCATTGATTCAACTGTTGGCCACCTTTATCTTTGTTTTATATTTTTTTAGCAACATCGCCCTTATATCGACGCCGGGCATCTATTATTATGGTGCATTCATTTTTCTTTCCGTGTATGCGTACACAGAAATCATGGATTGCAATCCTATGGCACTGTTTTGGGAGTTGTTGAAAAATGGTTTTGGGCTGGCGGTTGTTTGGCAAACAGGTGATTGGTTTGGGCTAGAGGGTTTGATGTCTGGCGGTAAAGGGGTTGTTGTTGGCTGGTTTGCGGTAACTTCGTTGGTGACGGCGTACTTTGTTTTCGGTGAAATACGTCGGTCGTCCCGCGGAGAAGATGGTGTAGTACTTTGGCGGCTGTAGCGCCCCGACCGACCCAATATGGCGAGGCCAATGCCTGTTTTTGTCGTGTGTTTTAAGCTTTTTCGTGTTTTATACGCGGGGCAGCGATCTTCTGTATCAAATCAAGCACAATTTTCCTAAAAACGGAAAAAATCGAATCGCTACTTTTGTTGTTTCTTTGCTGAAACAAAGCCGCAGGATTGGCGTTTATGTTCCACAAATTTTCATCCTTATCAAAGATATACGTGCACAAAAATTATGGCAAATAACAAATCGGACGTGGAGACAGTTGACGCCTTGGCGCAAGCATACAAAGACCTTTCTGCGGAAATCGGGAAAGTGATTGTGGGTCAGGATGACGTGGTGCGGGCGGTCATTATCTCGTTGTTTTCCAATGGACACTCCCTGTTGGTTGGGGTGCCCGGCTTGGCAAAAACACTGTTGGTCAGTACCATTGCAGAAGTATTGGACCTTGATTTTAAGCGTATTCAGTTTACGCCTGACTTGATGCCATCGGACATATCCGGGGCAGAAATTCTGGATGAAAGCCGTCAATTCCGCTTCTTAAAAGGCCCTATTTTTTCCAATATTGTGTTGGCTGACGAAATCAATAGGACGCCGCCCAAGACGCAGGCAGCTTTGCTGGAGGCGATGCAGGAGCGCGTTGTCACAGTTGGAGGGCATCGGCACCTGTTGCCATCGCCTTTCTTCGTGCTGGCAACCCAAAACCCCATTGAACAGGAAGGCACTTACCCGCTTCCAGAAGCCCAGCTCGACCGTTTTATGTTTAACATTCCGCTGACGTATCCTACCTACGAGCAAGAGGTTGCCGTGGTAAAAAATACGACGTCTTCGCGGGAAGTTTCCCTTCGTCATGTGTTGAATTCTACTCAAATTCTTGAATATCAGCAGCTTATTCGCAAGATTCCCGTGAGTGAGAATGTATTGGAGTACGCGGTCGGGTTGGTTTCAAAAACCCGTCCAGGTACTGAACGTGCGACCAAAGAGGCCAACAACTATCTTGGTTGGGGGGCAGGGCCACGTGCCAGTCAGTATTTGGTTTTGGGCGCCAAATGTTTTGCCGCCATTCGCGGAAAATATTCGCCTGATATCGAAGACGTTAAGGCGATTGCCAACCTGGTGCTGCGCCACCGCATTGTACGCAACTACAAAGCAGAAGCGGAAGGCGTGACAGAGGAGAACATCATCGAATCAATGCTGTAAGGCAACTGGTTAGGTGGCACGCTGACTGGCCCAAAAAGGCCCATTTTCCGTCCTACTTCGCAGATTTTTTTGACCGCAGCGCTGCAACGGCCTACAACAATCCGCTTCGTCTGGCAAAAAAATGGCCACTTTTTTGTCTCAGACGCGACCACGCTAACCAGTTACGCTGTAAGCAGATTATTTTAACGACGTCCGCGAGACGGAGGCGGAGGTGCAAGGCGGTAAAAACTTTGCACCTCCGCGTCTTTTTTGTTTCTTCCACATACCGATAGAGCATTCATGAAAAACACAACAGAATCCCGGGAGGCCATCATTGTTGGGGCCGGCTTGGTTGGTGCACTTTGGGCTGTATTTTTGGCCCGTCGGGGCTATGCTGTAAAAGTATTTGAACGCAGATCTGACATGCGTGGGGAAGGTTACAAGGGCGGTCGCAGCATCAACTTGGCGATGAGTGAACGTGGTTGGTGCGCGGTGGAAAAGGCTGGAATTCGTGAAAAAATTGAACAGGTGGCCATCGCCATGCCCGGTAGGATGATGCACAGCATTGCCGGGGACTTGACCTTTCAGGCGTATGGCAAAGAAAACGAGGCGATCTACTCTGTTTCTAGGGGTGGGCTGAACTTAGCGTTGCTCAACATAGCCGACAGTTTTCCGAATGTGGAGTTTTTCTTTGATTATCACTGTGTAAACGTTGATTTAGACCATCCAATCATTGAATTTGAGCACCAAAAGACAGGCGAGCGAAAAACTTTTGAGGCCCCGCTTATTTTTGCTGCCGACGGCGCTTTTTCCGCTATTCGCTATGCGTTGCAACGCAGCAACCGCTTCAATTACCGGCAGTTTTACCTCGAACACGGTTACAAGGAGTTGACGATACCCGCAGCAGCGGCCGGCAAGCACCGCATGGAACCCGGCGCCTTGCACATTTGGCCGCGGGGTAATTTTATGTTGATTGCCCTGCCCAATGCCGATGGCAGTTTTACCTGTACCTTGTTTTTGCCTTTTGAAGGCGAAATTTCATTTGAAAAGCTGGATACGGAGGCTGCTATCGAAGCTTTTTTTCAACAATATTTTTCCGATGTACTCGCGTTGATACCGACGCTGATACAGGAGTTTCAGCGGAATCCGACGTCATCCCTCGTAACGGTGCAGTGCGATCCTTGGCAATGGCAGGGTCGAATCCTGCTTTTGGGTGATGCAGCGCACGCCATTGTGCCTTTTTATGGGCAAGGCATGAACGCCGGTTTTGAGGATTGTACCATATTAGATGCCATGTGCGACGAAATGGGTGACGACTGGTCTGCTATTATTCCCGCTTTTGCCCGCAAAAGGGTGCAAGACGGGAATGCAATTGCCGAACTGGCCCAGCGTAATTTCATTGAAATGCGTGATTTGGTGGGGGATCCCAAATTTTTATTGCGGAAAAAAATTACCGCGGATCTATTTGCCAAGTTTCCGGCAGATTTCCTCCCCGTGTATTCCATGGTTACCTTCAGCAACATTGCGTACCACGTTGCCCTTCAGGAGGATGATGCTCAAAATAAATTGTTTCAGGAGATACTTGCACTGCCAAACATTGAGACAGAATGGAATGGTCCGGCGGTGGAAATGGTGTTCCGAAACTGGCTTGCAGCGCGTAAATGACCTATAAAATTAGCGTGGTCGCGTCTGAGTAAAAAAAATGACCATTTTTTGCCAGACAGCGTACCAGCTATTCGTTGCAAAATGCGGGTTTTGATAAAAAAAGCTTCATTTTTTGGACGTTAACACATTGCTGTTACTTTCAACCTATCCTTTCTGCTACATTTGTCAGAATGAAATAGCCGGAGGCGCACTTTTTTTCGTCAGTATGAAATTGACAAAAAACATCCTTATCCTTGATATTATCGTTCTCGTCGCATGTATTGTCATGATTCGTGCGGGTCGGGCGTCGGTCAAACCTACTGTGGCGGGGGTTGTTACGTTTCCGCACTTCGCAGCAGCAGGCGATACCGTGGTGGTGGCGGATATACCGGAGGAGAAAATAGGCAAGCGCAAGGTTTCCTCCAAAGTATTGATACAGGCGGTACCGGACACGTTGCCCTACCTGTCCTTTGACCCCGGCTTGTTGCAAGCCATGTACGAACAAGCCAATTACCTCCGTCGGAGGGATATTCCCCGTTTTGGCTCTTCCGGCATCAACAGGGGTGAGATGTTGAAAACCGTGGAGATGCTTCAAAGGGTCAACTTGCTTGACCCGAGTGTGCTCATGTCCACCTTCGATTTTTACCGCGTCAACACCGACCTGCACAGCGACAGGGTGCGGATGACAGGGTATTATTCCCCCATCATCAAGGCCAGTCGCGAAAAAACACCGGAGTTTCCTTGCCCCATGTACAGTCGCCCGGAATCCCGTACGCCCTCACCCGCCGCCATTGAAGCCGGGGCCCTGCATGGCCGTGGCCTGGAACTGGCTTGGTTGCCGTCACGAAAAGAATTGCGCAATGCGCAGTTGCAAGGGAATTGCCTGATCGAATTTCCGGATGGGAATCGGCAACACTTTGGTTTTGGCGGTTCGGTTAAAGGCGTGGGCGGTTCTTATGTTTTTTTTACAAAAGTGGACCGACAAGTGCTGGGAGCCGGCTCTTTTCCCCTGACGCCGGGGTATTCGGTCGCGGTTGACTTGCGGTATATTCCGCTCGGAGCAACGTTGCTGGCCGAATTACCGGATCTCGATGCGGCCGGCAGATTGAAAGGATACACGTATAGAATCCTGTTTGCGCAAGACCGTGGCGGCGGAATCCTGACCACCAAAAGGCTGGACCTCTATTGTGGTGTTGGACAAAGGGGGTTACAAGAGGCCCGAAAAATAAATGGATTTGGCCGACTTTGGGTCTTATTGCCAAAAGAGTAAAAACACAGCAAATGCCAGCGTTATTTCTCCTCCGTACGGTAGCGATGCTTTTTAGGTTTGTGCCTTTTTCAGTGCTATACCTGTTTTCAGATGGTATGGCCCTCTTGCTTGAGCGTGTCGTGGGATACCGTAAAAAGGTAATTGCCGACAATCTTCGCCGGGCATTTCCCGAAAAAAATGCTGCTGAAATCAACCAAATTGTCCGCGGTGTTTATCGCAATTTGACGGATGTTACCCTCGAAACCATAAAATCCTATTCGACCCCGCTGCATGAAATCCGCCGCCGTTGTGCGGTGTTGAATCCTGACATTATCGCTGAATACCTGGATCGGGGACAGTCTGTCATCCTTGCCGGCAGCCATGTGTGTAACTGGGAATACAGTGGGCTCACAATGCCAGAAGGGCTGAACAACAGGCTCTACGCGGCATACAAACCGATGACCAATCGGGTGATCAGCGATTACGTCACCCAAAAACGGGCCTCAGGCGGCCTTGTGCCGGTCTCCATGGATGACATACTTGGGGTAATGCGCAAACAAAGCAAAGCTGGATCCCGCGCCTATATGCTCATTGCTGATCAGTCGCCAAACAGTCGAAAGCGCGCCCACTGGGTTGAGTTTTTTGGACAGGAAACAGCGACATTGCCTGGGATAGACGTGTTGTCCCGCACGTTTTGCTATCCGGTATTCCGGTATCAGATCAAGCGAATGCGCCGTGGGTACTACGAAATTGAGTACGCCCCCCTTTGTCTTGACCCTTCAACTGCCCTCGAGGGAGAAATTACCCACCGCTATACCCGCCAATTGGAGGAGGAGATACGCGCACAGCCTGAAAACTGGCTTTGGAGCCATAAACGTTGGAAAATGCGCAGGGAGTAAAAGAATACGTTATTTTCGCCACTACGAAAGTCAATGGCAACTATGAAGTATTTTCAAATTGTATTCAGTGTAGTGGCAGCAACCCTGTTGTATCCCACCTTGTTGGCGTCACAGAGCAAAAAACCACTCGATCACGCGGACGTTTATCGGTGGCGTAAAATAGAACAACAACGTCTTTCCAACGATGGAATCTGGGTGGCTTGGTCTCAGGTGCCGGTTGCCGACGGCGATGGCTCCCTGCATCTTTGGAACAGTGTGGATAGTACCACGCTGGTGTTTCCGCGGGCCACGGAAGCCCGATTTTCTGAAGACAGCAAATGGTTGGTTTTCAGGATAAAACCTACGATTGACAGCCTTAAAGCCCTGCGGCGAAAAAAAGTCAAAGACGATGACTTGCCCAAAGACACCCTTGGTATTTATGATCTATCCCAAGCCCGCTTGGAAAAAATACCCCGCCTGAAAGGTTTTACCCTTCCTGAAAAATGGTCTGGTTGGATTTTTTACCAAATTGAAACGGAAAAACCGGCGCCTGCGCCGAAAGATACGGCCTCCACGGCCAAACAGGATTCTATTAAAACCACCAAAACCATCAAAAATTCGGGCGTAAAGCCAGGGAAAAAGCCTAAAAAAGAAGACAAAGACAATGGCTACCGCCTCATTGTACGCAATACGGAGTCGGGCGGACAAGATACCATTGCGTATGTAAAAGATTATGTGCTCGCCAAAAAGTCGAGTCATCTGCTGTTGCAGGCAACCGGAAAAGGGGATACCGTGCTGTTTTCGGCCAATCCAGCCATTTTACAGAACGGCGTGTATCAGCTTGACTTGGAAAAAAATATCCTCACGGCGCTCTGGCGGGGGAAGGCAAAATACGCACAACTTTCCCTAGACGATTGGGGCCGACAGGCCGCTTTTTTACTCGATGCCGATACGTCAAAAGCGCGTATTCGCCCTTGGCAATTGTGCTATCGCGGGCACAAACAAGATTCCGTCGATGTTATTGCCACCCCCGGCAGCAGTTTTCTGCAAGACGTGGCGCAACATCCCGATTGGGGTATTTCAGAACACCTGAAGCCAATATTCTCAGAAGATGGATCCAAGCTCTATTTTGGTATAGCGCCGCCGCCCGTGCTCCAGGATACCACCCTTTTGGCCGAGGAAATTGTCAATGTGGAAGTATGGGCGTGGACGGAAGGGCGAATATACCCCCAACAAAAAGTACAACTTGAAAGCGAAAAAAAACGGAGTTACCCGGTGGTGTGGTACCCCCTGAAAGACAGGTTTGTGGTATTGGGATCTCCAGAACTGCCTGAACTACGCTTTCAGGAACAACGGGATGCCAACCTAGCCTTGGCATATTCGGAGGAGCCTTACCTGAAAAATATTTCTTGGGAAGGGGTTGCACACAAAGACTTGTATGCCGTGGACCTCTTGACAGGCAATAAAAAAATGATTGTTCATGATATAAGGTGTAACCCCCTGTTGTCGCCGGGGGGGCATTATATTGCTTGGTGGAGCGACCAAGATACTGCGTGGTTTGCTTGGAGTGCGCGGACTGGCACCACCGCCAGGCTCACCGACAACCGTGTTGTGGCCTTTTACGACGAGGAGACCGACGTGCCCGATTATCCCAATGAGCATGGTTTGGCCGGATGGCTCAGCGATGATGCTGCGGTGCTGATTTACGACCAATTTGATCTTTGGCGGATTGATCCGGATGGCAAGCGGAAGCCGGAACGCATCACCCGTGGGCGCGAAACCAAGACAACGTACCGTTACCTGCGGCTTGACCCGGAAGAGCGTGCGGTTGCGCCCAACGCCCAACTTTTGTTACACCAATTCAACGACGTCTCGAAAGCAGAAGGCTATGCATGGCTTGATTTAAAGCATGACAACCTTCAACCATGGATGCAGGGCGATTTTTCCTATTCCCGTTCGCCGGTGAAAGCCAGAGATGCGTCCGCGTTGGTGTTTACAAAGGCGAATTTCCAGACATTTCCCGACCTGCTTTACGTGCAACATACAGACAATCAAGCGGGAAACAAGCATTTTCCAGTTGCGGATGTATGTCAAATAAGCCATGCCAATCCCCAACAATCGGAGTACGCATGGGGTACCATTGAAACGGTGCAATGGACGTCACTATCTGGAGAAAAAGTGCATGGTTTGTTGGTGAAGCCGGAAGGGTTTGATCCAGCAAAGCAGTATCCCATGATTGTCAATTTTTATGAAAAACTCTCCGACGGGCTGTTTCAGCACCGTGCCCCCGAATTTTTGCGTTCTCAGATCAATTACACTTTTTACGCGAGTCGTGGCTACCTAGTTTTTGCCCCCGACATCGCGTATCGCACCGGGTATCCAGGAGAAAGCGCCTATGATGCTGTGGTCAGTGGCGTGACGGCTTTGATGGAAAAGGGTTTTGTGGATCCCAAGCGTATTGCTTTGCAGGGGCATTCTTGGGGAGGGTACCAATCGGCCTATTTGGTTACGCGTACCAATCTTTTTGCCTGTGCTGAAGCGGGTGCCCCGGTAGCCAACATGACTTCAGCGTATGGGGGAATCCGCTGGGAGTCGGGGCTTAGCCGCGCTTTTCAGTACGAACATCAGCAGAGTAGAATTGGCGGCACCCTGTGGGAATACCCCATGCGGTACCTGGAGAATTCGCCCCTTTTCGCCCTGGATAAAGTACATACGCCGTTGTTGATCCTGCACAACGACAAAGATGGTGCTGTGCCGTGGTACCAAGGTATTGAATTGTATTCCGGGTTGCGCCGGCTTGGCAAACCAACGTGGTTACTCAACTACAACGATGAGCCCCATTGGCCGGTTAAACTCCAGAATAGAATTGATTTTCAACGCCGTATGCAGCAGTTTTTCGACCATTATCTAATGGGGACCCCGGAGCCCAAATGGATGCAACGGGGCGTGCCGCCCATGGAAAAAGGCATCCTTCAAGGTTGGGAGGATGGACGTGGGTGATGTGAGCATTTCCGGGTATTACGATGTGGGTATTCGTTGGGGGAACTGATTATCCGTCAGAAAGACATGGAGGCTTGGGCTCGGTATGCGGATGACCGTTCGGAGCGGGTATTGCTGGCGTATGGATCGGTAAGGAAGGCTCAGCAGCGCGGAGAAATAAGTACGGAAGGGGTAGGTTTTAGTTGTATCAGAACGAGCGGTGTTGTGTATGAACGCTGGTAACCGGCGACAGACTCGGCGACGAAGAAGATGATACAGATGAAATAGCAATGCGCTGTAACAAGGGGCGCTCCTTATTTGGCTAAAAAAAATCCCGGTCGGCGCAAGCTGCCCGGGATTTTTTTTTTGAGTGTTTTGGTATTGCGGTTTTTTTGGGCTGATTTTTCCCTGAAAACAACGCGTTTTTCAGTCAAGGAGAAGAAATTGCTTAAATTGAGACAGAGTGCCGAAATTGGGACAGCTATTTTTTGAGTAATTAATGCTGGTAAAATAAATTTGGCCTTCGAAAAAGTTGGGAGCTTAAAGCAATCTTAGTGGTGGGGCGGTACAGCATCTGCAACCGTTACGCTGACACCACAAAACGGGCATCAAGCAGTAGTGATCGCGTGGAGGCTACGAATATATTGTCAACACAAAGTGGTTGTGCATGAAGGGTGCTTGTAATCATTTTACGTAACTGGTTTAGAAAGGGTACACATTTTCCGGTGAAGAAACCGGGGTTAGTTCTTTGATATATCGGAAAAGAAAACCTTGAATTGATCGTACGAAAAGACCGACTGCTCAAAATAACCCCAATTGCAATCGCTCAATTGGTTATTAAGAACAACTGCAAAGGAGTCCTTATTTTC
>CAIZLM010000144.1 GCA_903933805.1 uncultured Bacteroidota bacterium
GTTTCGTAGATTTCATGCGGAAACGTAAACCCAGCGGCATAACTGCTTGCTACCTTCGATTTAAGCTGGAGCGGCGCCAATCCGAACAACACCACATATGCTACCGCATGGCCCGCTTCGTGTACACTCACATTGGCCACAACCTCGGCTATATTGCCATGGCGGATTTTGTCAATACGGCCTATAAATGGAATTTCAATGGTGCGATTTCCAACAACAGCGATTATCTTTTGAGCGTCATTGTCGTAATCAATGGACAAATTATAGCAATCACTCGTCAAGGCCTCAAAGATAAACTTGCTTAAATTGGTTTCCAGGATATCTGTAACACTGCTGAAAACCGGTCTAACACCCTGCACCGGAAAAACACCGTTCCGGTAAATTAAACTGAAAACGGAATCACTGACAGCGACGTCAACGGAAAAACTGGCTTCAGCGCGGGCGACGATTTTCCCAACTTCTTTCCGAATAAGTGCCTCAAAATCGGCCTTCCTCAAACTGGGGTATATCAAGTGTATATTGCCAAAACGGGCTACCTGCTCCGGACGAAACCTGCGTGTAAGCGCGTTTTTTATGTCAACAGCTGTAATTTTCTTGGTAAATGCGTGGTAAATATCGGCATCTACTTCGCTGTCTGACGTATGGGAAGCCATTTGAAATGCCTCATCGAGGTTGCCGCTGATGATGATGAGCGTTTGGGAGTAATCCACCGGCTCAAACACACTGCGCTGGCTTTTGGCCTCTAGAATAAGTTCAAGCATTTGTTTCTTACTCATATCCGCAATATCAACCACATCCTCCTCTAATTCCAACATTTTTTTAAAGTTGCGCGCCTCCCAAATACCCACTGTTTCCTGCATGGGATCGTCTGTCAATGAAGCATCCGAAGGACGGCGGTTGCGCTGGCGCTGGTTGAACATTAAATCGGAAATATAATAGTCGAAATCTTCCTTTTCACGCTTCGCAAGGCGACCGTCGCTGAGCAACTCCCAAAAATCATTGAACTTGGTACTCTGTACCGGCGTACCATCGGACTCAAGGGTGTAAAAACGCTGAATTTCGTCAAACAAGACGATGGAAGGCTTGTTATCCACAATGCCATTGGCTTTCAACATCGCGTTGACGCTGTTGAAATACGTTGTAGTATCTGTATTGACCAATTCCACTTCCGCAAATCGCTCTTGAAAACTTAAGTATTGTACAAGTTTCCGAACAAGATCGGTTTTCCCCACACCTGTCATTCCCCACAGACACACGATGATCGGACGTGTAAGAATTTCAGGCATCAAGTACCAAACTTGGATGTAGTCCAGCAGGCTGTCAATGATGTCATCAATGCCAACAAAGTCGTTCTTAAGACGCGTACCCAAAAGCTCGAGTACAGCCCCTCGCTCGCGGAGCCTGTCTTTGTCAATCTTGAATTGTTGCTCTTCCATGGTGATACAAAGTAACGAAAGGTTTTGAGGGATTGTGATATAAAATTATGACCGGTTGGATGGTCGCGTCTGAGACCACCCAACCAGTAAATAACACTCCAACGCCGTAAACATGCTTTTTTTTGGCGAAAACGTTAGAAGGACGAAAAACAGGAATATGCAAACCCCACAAACAAGGATGGGAAAGATCACTTTATCGATGTGGTATTTCCCCAAAGGTGCGCATACCTGTTCTGATAGCACTACTTTTGCAGCACATTTCCCAGTTTAAAGGTTGTTTTAGGTTTGTCCGCTGAAAATCTGTGGCGACCAGTGCCCTGCTAAAAGACCAGAACAGCAAGTGCTGCAATTTTTTCGGTAACTGGTTAGCGTGGTCGCGTCTGAGACAAAAAAGAGGCCATTTTTTGCCAGACGAAGCGGATTTTTGTAGGCCGTAGCAGCGCTACGGTCAAAAAAATCTGCGAAGTATGGCGGAAAATGGGCCTTTTTGGGCCAGA
>CAIZLM010000145.1 GCA_903933805.1 uncultured Bacteroidota bacterium
ACAGCGTGCCACCTAACCAGTTACAAAAACCTATAAAACGCATTACCATGAAAGAATATAAATTTTGCCAGAGCTGTGGATATCCATTGAAGAAAGACAAAAAGGGTGGGGGGACTGAAAAAGATGGAACAACAAGCAAAGTTTTTTGCTCCATGTGCTATGAAAACGGGGCGTTTTTAACACCACCTGAAATTGACACTGCGGCAAAAATGCAAAAATTTTGTATGCAAGAAATGCAAAAAAGCGGCTTCAACGTTTTTTTTGCCTGGCTGGCTACCAGATCAATTCCAAAACTTGAAAGGTGGAAGTGAGCGATATCTAACGCTTGTGCGACACCTTTGTATGTTTGTCCCCGTATCTTTACCTTCGGGAAAAAGTAATCCGTTGGGTGGCATGCGGTGAAATCCAAAGTAGCCTTTTTTTGTTTCAGACGCGTACCACCTCACCAGTTACGAAAAAATAAAAAATTGATGTTCGCCAACCTTTTAGCGCTTCCGTTCCTGCTTGGGACATTGTCTTTTTTATACTTAGCTTGGAACGTTGACAGTTCCTATGCGCCTTGGATGGTTCCGTTTCTGATTGTCGGAGCGCTCATTGTCATCCTGAGTCCACAAATAAACTGGTGGTGGTACCGTCGCAACCCGCCGCGCCTCAGTCCAGGCCTTACCAATTTGCTGTCGAGTTTTTGTGGTTTCTACCAAACACTGTCGCCGGCAGATCAGAAAAAATTTGAAAGTCGCATTGGATTGTTTCGCATGGGTACCAATTGGACTCCCATTGGATGGCAAGAAGATTTTTTGCCGCCCGATGTAGAACTGGCACTGGCGGCACAAGCGGTGTCACTTACATTCCACCGAGAACAGTTTTTGTTCCCGGCATTTGAAAAAGTAATCGTTTACCCGAGGTTATTCCCTTCTCCGGAATACCCATATCCACACGCTTCTGAGCTGTATGCCCCAGACGGCTGCCTCATTTTTTCTGCTGAAAATGTGATGCATGCCTTCTTCAATCCCGGAAAATATTACCAGGTAGGCCTACATGAATACGCCAGCGCTTTTGTGATGGCCTACCCCCGGGAACCTTGGCCTGAACTTGATGCAACAAATGTTTGGCAACAGTTAGAGTTGGCAAGCGGCATGTCGAAAAGCCACCTTGAGACAGCCATTGGATTGCCGGACCCAAACCCCTTGGCAGTGGCCATTCACCACTTCTTTGTTTTTCCCGATTATTTTAAAAAGGTACTAACCGTTGAGCACACGGCCTTGGCGAAAATATTTTCTGTATCTTCACTTCCGTTAACAACAGGCGCAGCAACCTAATACCAACACAATGGTACTGGAAACAATCGGCATAGTATTCCGGACGGTGAAATACGGTGAAACGAGTGTGATTGCCGATATTTTTACAGCAGAAAAGGGGCTGCATACGTTCATCGCAGGAAATGTGCGTTCGGCCAAAGCCCGGATGCCATTCAACCTGTTTCAGCCGATGATGGTGGTTGAAATGGTGGCGTATTACCGTGACGATCCCACGGCGCTCAACCGGCTCAAGGAACTCCGCGCCGGGGAAATATGGAAAGCCATTCCTTTTGATATTCGACGGGGTGCTGTAGCCCTTTTTATGGCTGAAATATGCAGAAAAAGTATCCAGGAAGCCGAAGAAAATCGAGAACTATTTTCATTCCTGTTGGAAAACCTCCGTTGGCTCGACGCATCGCCGCATCCCATCGCCAACATTCACCTACATTTTTTACTCGGGCTCTCGGGTTTTCTTGGATTTCAACCCCAAATCGATTTTGAAACCGCTGGATCGGTGTATTTCGACCTAAAAGAAGGCAATTTCAGTCCCGTCCCGCTGCCGCACATGCTTTACTTAGAGCCTGATGCCACGGCGCAGATGGTTGCGCTTTTCAATAGTACAGTGGAAAAATGCCATGAAATACCCCTCACGCGACTGGAGCGCAAAACAATGCTCCACAAATTGCTGCAATTTTATGAATTCCATGTCCCAGGCTTTACCGGCGCCAACACACCGGATATTCTAGAAATGGTCATGGGCTAATAAAAATGCCTTGGCTGCAAACAGCCAAGGCACGTAGCATTTTTGTAACTGGTTAGGTGGCACGCTGTCTGGCCCAAAAAGGTTTATTTTTTGTCTCAGACACGACCACGCTAACCAATTACGCATTTTTTAAGGTATCACCTATCGGCGTCCGCCGCCGCCGCCGCCGCGACGATCATCGCGACCGCCACGATCACCACCTCCACGACGGTCGTCACGACCACCACGGTCGCCACCGCCGCCGCGGTTGGCGCGAGCAGCATTTTCCTCGTCGGTTGGCATGGTACCATCCGGTTTCACCGTAATAGCACGACGGGAAAGTTTCATTTTACCCGTTTTTGGATCTACGTCCAATATTTTGAAAGAAACGGTATCGCCTACTTTCAAAACATCGGCGATGTTCTCAATGCGGCGATGGTCGTATTCGGATACGTGTAAAAGTCCAGTTTTGCCTTTAAATTTGACAAAAGCGCCATATTCGGCCAGTTCTTCCACCAATCCTTCATACACAGATCCCACTTCAGGCAAAAATACAATGCCTTGGATAGCAGCGTAAGCCGCGTCGATGGCAGTTTTGTCGGGGCTAAAGATGGCCACGATACCGCCTTGTTCGTCTTCTGAAATGGAGATCGTCGTGCCGGTATTGCGCTGCATTTCCTGGATAACCTTGCCACCAGGTCCGATGACAGCACCAATAAAATCGCGTGGGATACGGAATTCCATCACGCGAGGGGCGTGTGGTTTCAGGTCTTCCCGGGCCACCGAAATGGTTTTTGCCATTTCACCGAGGATATGCAAACGACCTTCCCGGGCCTGTAGGAGCGCCTTGGTCAGCATTTCGTACGGCATACCGTCAATTTTAATGTCCATCTGCGTTCCCGTGATACCCTTGGAGGTACCCGTAACCTTGAAGTCCATATCACCCAGCGCATCTTCGTCGCCTAGGATATCAGAAAGGATAGCGATACGACCTTTATCATCGGCGATAGCACCCATTGCGATACCGGCTACTGGTGCAGCAATTGGCACACCGCCATCCATCAACGCCAGAGAACCGGCACAAACCGTTGCCATGGAAGACGATCCGTTAGACTCCAAGATATCCGAAACTATACGCACCGTATAGGGGAAATTGGCCGGCATCACCTTGCGGATAGAGCGGCCTGCCAGGTTGGCGTGGCCCACTTCGCGACGGCCGGGGCCTCGCATGGGTTTCACCTCACCGGTGCTGTAGGGGGGGAAATTGTAGTGCAGGATAAATTTGTCGTCGTGCGGGTCCAGCGCGATGTCGATCATAGCCTGATTTTCCTTGGTACCCAGCGTAAGCGACGTAAGCGACTGCGTTTCGCCACGGGTAAACACTGCAGAGCCGTGGGTAGTGGGTAGGTAATCTACCTCGCACCAAATATCGCGGATTTCGTTGGTTTTACGACCATCGAGACGCTTGCTCTCACTCAACACGACATCCCGGATGACGTGTTTTTTGGTTTTATCATAGTAGCGATCGGCGAGTGACTTCCACTGGTCCTTGGTTTCTTCGCCGAATTCTTCGTTCAAGGCGACCATCATGGCATCCTTGATTTCATCGAGGCGTTCCTTGCGAACTTCTTTGTTGGAAGCACTGCGAGCCAGCGTGTAAATATCGTCGCTGATGAGATTTTCGATGCGCAACTTGAGTGCTTCATTGTGTGGCACCTCAGGAAGCGTACGTTTCACCAATGCTTTGTCACCCACCAGCTCTGCCAAGCGTTCCTGCGCAGCAATCTGGGTTTTGATGACTTCATGTGCCAGTTTCATGGCTGCGATGAGGTCTTCTTCTTGGCATTCATTGGCTTCACCCTCTACCATCGTGATGTCATGCTTGGTGGCAGCAACGATAAAATCCATGTCTGCATTTGCCAGCGCCTTACGGCCTGGGTTGACCACGAATTCACCATTGATACGGGCCACGCGCACCTCTGAGAACAGCCCTTCCACCGGAATATCGCTTACGGCAATGGCTGCAGAGCATGCCAAACCTGCCAAAGCATCCGGCATTACATCTTTGTCGGCAGAAATCAGGTTGATAATCACCTGTGTTTCGTTCATGTACCCATCCGGAAAAAGGGGGCGCAGGGCACGGTCAACGAGGCGGCTGATGAGAATTTCGTAGTCGGAAAGTCTCGATTCGCGGCGAAAAAAGTTGCCCGGAATACGACCAACCGAGGCAAATTTCTCTTGATAATCCACAGAAAGTGGAAAAAATGGTTGGCCTTCTTTGGCCTTTTTCATGCTGACAACCGTGCAAAGGAGCATGGTATCGCCCATCCGAAGAAGGACTGAACCATCAGCTTGTGCAGCCAATTTGCCAGTTTCGAGCGAAATCTCCCGGCCATCAGGCAGGTTGAACGTCGTGCGCAACGGGATCTGTTTACCCATAGTAAAATAGAATTTTTGTGCCTCCGGGAGCAATAGGTTCCGGGAATGTCAGAAAAGAAAACGGCACAGTTTGCGGAAGCTTGCAGTTAAAAAAAGCCGAAACAACACACAAAGAAGTATGCTTAATACCGAAATATTCAAGTCGTACTTCTTTGTGTGGGGGAACTTTTTCCCCGTTTTTTTAACGTATTTCCCGGCGATACCGGCCGTCAGTTTTCTCTATAACATCCCCGAAGCACCAAGATACCCGGTAGTGCAGGTGAATAAGGTGGGGATACCCCCAAAAAAAAATGTCCGACTGCCGAACTCGGCAGCCGGACATTTGGTCCTGAATTACTTACGCAACCCGAGTTTTTCGATCAGTGCGCGGTATTTATAAATGTCTTTTTTAGCGTAGTACCCCAAGAGGCTTTTGCGCTGTCCTACCATCGTGAGCAAAGCGCGACGGGTGGAGTGGTCTTTCTTGAATGTACGAAGGTGACTGGAAAGGCACTCGATGCGGTAGGTTAGGAGGGCTACCTGCACCTCTGTGTTGCCCGTGTCATTTGCGTTTTCGCCGTACTTGGTTACGATTTCAGTAATCTTCTCTTTGCTGTAGTAAATTGCCATTTTTTGTGTGATTTAAGCATGAACAGAAACGCCAAAAACGAATTTCAGAGGGTCAAACGGCAATTTTTGCCTATCCATCCGCTATTAGCGCTGCAAAAGTACGCTTAGTAGGCTAGTTTTCAAAAGATTTTTTATCAAAAATTTTGAAAACCCCCATAAAGTGCAAAGTTTGCCGAATAATATTTTTCGCAATCGGTCAGGTCGTTGCGCCTGCGACAAAAAAGGTGCCGTTGTCAATTCATAGCATCCACATCCAGCACCATATCCAACAGCAATTTCAGGTCTTCATAAAACTCTCGGACAACTTCATATCGTACATTGGCACGCCATAAAGCAGGTTCGAGCAAGTTCCTGTCCTGAGAAAGGGCGATGTATATTTTGTCCCCAATGATGGAAAAATACATTTCCTTGACCCTGTTTGCCGCTTGAAAACGGCTGCGGAAACGGAGCACATTGCGTTGCATGTCTGTGGAAATCACCTCGCTGACCCGCACTTCCGGTGTTGCATAGGTATCAAAAACAGCTTCGAATTCAGGCAGCATATTGTTGCGAACCCTGCGGCCGCCTTCCAGGTGAAAAGCGCGTTCACTGCGGCTCAGGTATTTTCGGTACACATCAGGAAGCACCAAAACACCCCCATGAAGGTCCCATCGCTGATAGTCAGCCACGAGAAAAACACCCTTGAATACCCTGTCAAGTCGGCTGCGCACCGCGCTGAACTCCCGTACGCTGAGTTCGCACAGCTCGAAGGGCGTTTCCCGTACCCGACCACAGATCAGATCCTCCCCCAAATATTCGTCAGCAACGGTAAAAATACGGCTTTCAAAAAATTGCTCCGGCGCAATAAATCCCTTGGCATCGTAGCCTTTGAAGGAATAATTAACGTCGTTGTCAATGAAGTCAAGCAATAAGGTCACAACGCGCGGCTTAAATTCCTTGAAATAGACCTGTATCTGAAATGCCAGGTAAGCAATCCAGCAGCCCACCAAAAGGAACAACAAGAGCGTGACAAGAAAAATAGCGAGGTACACCTGTACAACGACGACCAACAACATCAGCAAGCCGGAAGCCCCCAGTAAACGAAGCAAACGAAGCCTGCGTCGTTCCAAGTTCAACAGCTCAGGATAGATGGTCTGGTTGTAAAAAAGCCGAAAATCGTGGTAAGCACTTAACATTGTTCGGGGGCGCGATGGCCATCGCTACAAAACGCCGGCCAATCCACTGCTATAACTTTTTTAGCCGCGAATACCCGTCAATGTACTCATCGATAAGGGTGACAAGCAGGTCTTTTACGAAGGCGTTTTCAAGACGGGCAATCGTTTTAAGTTTGTCGATTTTGGTTTTATCAACTGCAACAGTAAGACGGCGTTTGCCGGTAATATCATCTGTTGTAATATCTTTTACATCAATGGTTTGACGAATGAGTGCGTCCAGGCCATAAAGCGTCGATGAACCACTGTCCTTGGCGGCGGATTTTGATTTTTGACCAGGCAGGGTGTCGTCAGAGCGATTAGACTCATATTTATCCAAACTTTCCTCCAACGCCTCTTGGAGCAGAAAATTCAAATCGGTCATAAAATTTTTATGCCCGCTGCGACGCTCTGAAACAGGAGCGGACACAGCAGGGTTTCCCCCCAAAGAGTCGCCTACCAGGCCTTTTCCCTCGTTGAAAAGGCCATCAAGACCTTCCAAAAACCTCTTTTTGCTCATGATTGTTTGCTGTTGGCTGACATTAACGTTTACTGCCCTTGCGTACGTCCGATGATCTCTTTGGTCAACTCGAGGTAATCAACAGCCCCGGGGCTTTTTGGGCTATATTCAAAAATATCTTTGCGCTGGGCGGGTGCTTCGGCCAAGGCAATGTTGTCTCTAACCAGCGTTTTAAACACTTTTTCACCAAAAAATTTCTGTATCGTATCCACTACATCGCGGTTCAGTACCCGCTGACTGTTGTACATGGTGGCAATTACGCCACACATCTCCAAATTCTTGTTCAAACGCATCCGCACTTTGTCTATTACTTGTTTGATCTTCGCAAGTCCTTGTACCGCCAAAAATTCTGTCTGCAGGGGAATCAAAACATACCGACTGCTGGTGAGGGCGTTCAACGTCAACAACCCCAAGGAAGGCGGGCAATCAATGATGATATAGTCATAATCATCAGACACCTGAATCAGCAGCTCCCGGAGGATATACTCCCGGCCAGCCTCGTTGATCAACTCCATCTCCGCACCGGAAAGATCGAGGGAAGATGTCACAACATCCATCCCGGGCTTGTGCGTATAGGGCGCAAACTCCCCCTCCCCGCGCAATGCTTCATACACCGTGATCTTCTGTCGGGGTACACCCAAGGAAATGGTTAGGTTGGCTTGTGGGTCAAGGTCAATGAGCAGCACGCGCTTGCCCAATTCAACCATCGCCGCGCCTATATTAACAGCACTCGTGGTTTTGCCAACCCCGCCTTTGTGATTCAGCAGTGAAATAGTTATCGCCATAAATTGTAGTAACTCAAAAGTAACCTACTATTAGTATCAACACAAGTAACTTTAGTGCACAAAAGTAATACTATTTTTTAGTAACTGAATAGGTGGTACAATGTATGACCCAAAAAGGCCCATTTCACCCGTTTTTTTGATCGGACCACTGCTGTGGCCTGCAAAAAAACCGTCGTCTGGCAAAAAATGGCCACTTTTTTGTCTCAGACGCG
>CAIZLM010000146.1 GCA_903933805.1 uncultured Bacteroidota bacterium
GAAACACTTGAAAAACAAGCTCCCCGCGTGACGCTGCGCGTGGTTCCCCTGACCACCCGCGACCCGCGCAGCATGCTCGACGAAGAGGCTTGCGACCTGGCCTAAAATGTACAATTTTTCCGGTTTTCAAGCCGCTACCACCAGTTTGCAGGTGATACCAATAAACACCATCCGGCAGGATACGTCCACGGTCATCTTTGCCGTTCCAAGCAAGTTGAAAGGAACCAGCCGGTACGATACTCCCGGCAATCAACGTGCGTACCTGTTTCCCTTGTTCGTCAAACAGAGAGAGCTGTACGTTCTCTGTTTGTTTAAGCGTAAAAGAGAGGGTTGTTTCTTCGACGAATGGGTTTGGGAATATCAACTCGTCTGAGTAATCCCTGTTCCAAAGTACAGGCGCCCCTGTTGAAAGTGCGTCGTAGCAGTTGCTTGCGCCAATAAAATAGGTGGCTGAAACATCCTTGTTGTGGCGGTTTCCAGTTTCGTTGGCGGGAAGATAAGCACGGACGTACTCCACTTTGGTACCGTTGGGATCAACAGAAATGCGAAGGTGGCCTGAGTTTGGCAATATTTGGCCTTCGAAGTACCCATAATCATCGGCCTGCCCGGCGCTTTGAAAATTCGGGTGACTGGGTTGTGGCGTTTCCTGGTAGATCAGGCAGTCTTTTTCCTGTTTGCCAAAAAAATGGTCGTGACCGTGGAAAAAGATGGTTACCCGATTTTCGGTCAAGAGGTCTTTGATGGGCTTATACCATCCCGGGCGATTTGCGGCGAATCCGGGTGTTCCGTCGAGGTTGTTGCCGCCCCATTCATACAGATCGGCAAATTCTACCCCGCCCCGACCATTGGGATCGCCGCCGATAATTTGGTGTGCAAACACAAATTTGAAGGTGGCGGAGCTGTTTTCAAGGGTGCTCTTCAACCAATCGTATTGGATTTTGCCCAGCGTCCAGCGCCAACCATGCAGCGAATCCGGTTTTGGTGCTGTGTACCAATACGGATCGAGCACGATAAACTCGGCATCGCCCCATTGCCAGGCATAATAGTTCTCCCGCTGGCCAACAAAGGGGTGTATCACTTGGTCACCGCTGTAAAAACTATCGGGGATCGGGTTGGGAAAGTATTTTTTTCGGTCAAGGGTGCCCCAAACCGCCATGTTCTCACTGGTGCCATTCAACAGCCAACCGGCTTCACCCTCATGGTTGCCCAAAGCCTGGAACAGCGGTACAGAGTGGCAAGCTGTTTCGTAAAATGAACGCAGCAGATGACTTCGGTACGTAATAGTGTCGTGTGTAACAACGTTGGAGGCGTTGCGCAATTTGTCTGACATCAAAAAATCGCCGAGATCAACCATGAAATCTGGGGTGTCTTCCAACTCGTTGCGCAAACATCGGCGGTATAACGCCGTATCGCTTTGGTTGTCTAAGTGCGGATCGGCTTGAACGACAAATGAAAACGCCTGCCCCTGCGTACGTTGGGTGTGAAACCTGTATTCGTTCCTGGTGGTAAAAGCCATTTCACCCGGAGAACGGTGGCAGGTCCGGTAATAATAGGTGGTGTTGGGAACCAAGTGTTCCACCAAGATTTCGGCAGGCGCCTTGGCGCCAAATAGTTGCCAAGGCGTTTGGTCGGTATAGGTCCCGCTGCTGGTTCCGTATTGAATGGAAACTTCTGCTGGGGTATTGAAGAAAAGTTGAATGGTGATGCTATGGTCGGTCGGTCGGCTCAACAGCTCGGTATGTTGGAGTGTTTGGGTCCACATCGGTAAATAGACCAATGGTATCAAAAGCGCAGCAATAAAGTATTTTTTCATTTTTTTTAACAAGAATTGATC
>CAIZLM010000147.1 GCA_903933805.1 uncultured Bacteroidota bacterium
CATAAGATCCTGCGTTTCCAACACCGGAGGGCAATCCGCTACTGTTAAAACGTTTAATACTGCTATCAAAAAAGCTGCTTTGTATCATAATAACATCTCCTTCAGCAAACCATTGCTGTCCCCATCTATTATCATCACAGTTAACATTTTCAGTGACGGAGGTTTGTTGGTAGTCAACCAGAAATCCGTTCACTGGATCGTAACCAAACAAGGGAAACACGTTTTCTGCGCGACAAACAACCAAGGGATTGCTGATATCTTGTATGTCAATGGTCAGCAAATCAACATATTGATCAACATAGAGGTATTGATCTTTGATGGCCATATCCACATTGCCGGGTATATTCCAAAAGGCAATAGGCTTGGGATTCACGGGATCACTGTTGTCAAACACATGGATACCTTCTTGTTGCTCATTGATAAACAAGTAATTGTCAAATGTGTAAATTTTGCCAGGTTTGTGCAGGCTGCGTGGTGATTCTGATTTGATATCTGACCTGATTTCGGAGACGGCTTTGTAGATGGGATCAAAACGAATATAGGTGCGAACTGACGTACATTCATCGTGTAGGCAACCGCTTAATAGGGTGGTAGCGAGCAGGCAGGTGAGGGTGATCAGGCGAAATTTCATACAATCTGGTGTGTTTTATTGAAAGTAACTGGTTTGGTGGCCCCGTCAGACACTAAAGTATCGGGTTTTATGGCCCGGCTTGCCACCCAACTCGCTGCCAAAAATCAGCAGAAAAGAACCGGTAAACGAGCCGTTTCTAGTAAGACACCAAAACATGTGGTTGGGGTTGGGTGTTTTTTGAGGTGTCTGTTCGGGTGCAAATTCCTCCTTGTTTATTTTGTCCCACATTTTTGCGTTCTATCGCTAACCTGTTACAATATTGTTGTCTTAGTTGGCTTCAAAAACCAATGCTTCATGCCCCAGTTGCCTAAAATCCACCAGTGTAACGGCAGAAACGCCCTGTTCCGGCATATATACGCCGTAAATGGTATCCACCGCTGCCATCGTGGCTTTGTTGTGCGTTACCACAATGAATTGTGAATCTGCGGAGAACTGTCGAATGATGCGGTTGAATTTTTCAATATTGGCATCATCGAGGGGTGCATCCACCTCGTCAAAAATACAAAAAGGGGCTGGTTTCAGCAGGTACAGTGCAAAAAGGAGTGCTGTAGCGGTGAGTGTTTTTTCGCCGCCGGAAAGTTGAGCGATTGTTTGGGGTCTTTTTCCTTTGGGTTTCGCGATGATGTTGATGTCAGAGTCAAGCGGATTGTCGGGGTTGGTGAGGAGCAGGTCTGCCGAGTCGTCTTCCGTGAAGAGCGTCCGGAATACCTTGATAAAATTCTCTCTTACCTGTGCAAAGGACTCTAAGAAACGTGCTGTTGCTGTTTCTTCAATTTCCTTCATGGTTTGCAAGAGGTTTTCTTTGGCATTGTTGATGTCGTTGCGTTGCCCTTCGATGGTGTCGTGCCTTTCTTTTATTTCGTTGTACGCTTCGATGGCCATGGGGTTTATTTCTCCATAGTTGTCCAGTTTTCGTTTGAGGCTATTGACATCTTTTTCGAGTGTTTCCCGGTTGTACTGGGTATTTGGTTCTTGGTTGATCACATCGTTCACGCCAAGTCCGAATTCTGCCCTCAAACGTTCACCGATGGAGGTGATTTCAAATTTCACGTCTGAAAATTTTTCTTTCAGTCGGTTGACCAAGCCTTGAGCGTCTTGTTGTTTTCGGAAGTTGTCTCGCTGTTTGTTTTCTAGTTCATGAATTTCATTTCGCGCTTTGAAGTAGGCCTGTTCTACGCCGCTGAGTGTTGCTTCTTTTAGTTTTTTGTCGGTGTAAGCGGTTTTCAAATCGGCCAGGATCTGTTCAATTTCAGATTCTAGCAGTGACGCTTCGTCTGTATTTTTGGCGAGGTTTGTCTGGGCGGTTGTGAGTCCTTGGCGCAGTTCATCGCGGCGTTTTTCACGAAAAGTCAGTTCTTGTCGGAAAGTACTGACTTTGTTTTGTTGTCGAATGAATTCAATATTTTTTTGATTGAAGGTGGTACTGGCGAGGCTAAGTTGTTCTGCCACATTTCGAAAAGAACCGTCGGCATTGATAAGTCGGTCTCGAATGGCTTCGGCGGCGTTGTTTTTTTCGTTCAATTGCGCTTCAATCAAGCCATTGCTTTCTGTAAGTTGGCTGATTCGTTGATTTGCATCGCCGGCCTGCGCATCAAAATTTGCGACAAACGCAGCGATATTGTCGAGTTTTGCCTGCATTCCGGCTTGCTCTTGGCTCAGTCGGTTGAGCACCTGTCTTTCTTGCTGCAACAAGTTCGATTGGTCGGCGCCTTTCAGGGAAAGCACATACGCACGAATGGTCGCAATTTGGGTATTTAGGTGTGTTTCAGTTTCCTCGAACTGTTTGATTTCCGTTTCTAATATTTCCAGGTTTTTCTTCCGGCCAATTTTTTTTCCTTCAAAAAGTCCGACAGACCCCCCGCTAAGACTAAACTTGCGTTGTACAAAGGTTCCGGAATTAGAAAGGATGATTAGGTCAGTGTCATTTATGGTGGTTGGCGCGGTGTCATGTGTCACAACGACACGTTCGAGCAAGAATTCCAGCAATGGTCTGTATTGCTTTTCAACCTCCACCAATTCTACCGCGCTGATTCCTCCTGGGAGCAACGCCAACGGCGCCACATAGTGTTCAAAAGCATCTAGGATAAAGAAGTTAGCCCTGCCTTTTTGACTTTGCCCCAACAATGCGATGGCTTTAATGGCCTCTTCGACGGTGGGTACCACATAGTAATTCAGGTAATTTTCCAGGTAATTTTCGATGGCAACTCGATACGCTTCTTTTACGAAGACCAAGTCAGACAGCAGGGGGCAACGTTTTGCCCACTCCTTGTCCTGGCTCAAAAATTTGATGCTTTCGGGGAAACCTTCGAGTGATTCGACCATACTTTTGGTCAATTTGTGTTCATTTCTCCGCGCATCCAGCGTTCTGTTGTGGTCTGCGAGTTTTTTCACCAATACTTCCTGCTGATTTTCGGCGGTGGAAATATCAGCTTTCCTTTTGCTTTCAGAAGCTTCCAGCGCATTTATTTTAATGATCAGCGTTTCAACGTCGGTATTGGTGTCCCCGAGTTTTTTTCCCAATATTTTCATTTCCTCGCGACGGGTGGCAATATCTTGGAGCGTTCGCTCGACATCGCGTCGCAAGTTGTCTATTTGGTTGAGTTGGATGGCCTTTGTTTTCTCCAGTTCGTTTACTTCACGTTCCAGGCTTTGTTGCGCTTTGACAAATTCGTCGAGGTTTCCTTTGAGCAGGTTGTGACTTGAACGGACATCATCCAGGTTTTTTTGGGCTTTGCCCAGGCTGTCTTCCAAATCTGCTTCTAGATTTCGTTCATAGTTTAGGTCGGTGGTGTAGCCCTCAATTTCGAACTCTAGGGACTTGAGCACATTGGTATTTTGTTGAATTTGGTCGGTCAGTCTGGACACATCGTTCTTGATAAAAGAACGTTTTTGTTCCAGCATTGCTTTTTCGTTTTCTTTTCCACGGATGCGACCTGTCAGACGGTTGGTTTCTTGTTGTTGTTCACTGAGCGATGTTTCCTTGTCGGTATGGCTTTTGCGTTTGGCTTCGACATCGGCTTCCAGCAGTCTGGTCATGGCTTCAGTACTTCTGTAATTGTCTTCTTCGCGGGTGATTTGGCTTTCCAGTTCTTTGTAGGAGGTTTTGTGTTTGGCGAGGTTGTGCACCGCCAGTTCTACGCTGATGGTTTTGTATTCATTTTTTAGTTCGTAGTATTTTTTTGCCCTTTCAGCCTGTTTTTCGAGTTTTTTAAGTTGGTCTGATATTTCGAACAAAAGGTCTTCGACACGGTCCAAATCGGCTGCGGTAGCTTCTAGTTTTTGCTGGGTTTCATGTTTTCTGGCTTTGTATTTACTCACGCCGGCAGCTTGTTCAAACATTTTTCGACGGGCTTGCTCGCGGTCGCTGAGCATATCTTCCACCATATTCAGGGCAATTATGGCGTAAGAATCCGGCCCGATTCCGGTGTCTAAAAACAGGGAGGTAATGTCTTTGAGCCTGCAAGAGATGCCATTCAGTCGATACTCGCTTTCACCACTGCGGTACAGGATGCGGCTGATGCTGACACTGGTATAATCGGTTGGCAACACATTTTTGGTGTTGTCAAACGTCAGCGTCACTTGAGCCATTTGGCCTTCCTTGCGTTTTTTGGTGCCGTTAAAGATAACGGAAGCCATTTTATCAAGTCGGAGTTGACTGCTTTTTTGTTCGCCCAGTACCCATCGGATGGCATCGACTACATTGCTTTTTCCGGATCCATTGGGGCCTACGACACCGGTAACGTCTGCATTGAAGTGAAGAGCCGTCTCATTGGCGAAGGATTTGAATCCTTTTATTTCTAAAGATTTTAGTCGCATAATTTGCTATTGACCATTCACCAATGCGGGTTGGTTTTGTGCGGTTGTCGAATTTATCGCGAAATAATATGTCTAAAGCCCAACGGATTTTGGTTGTGCTTTCAAAAAAAGTGTGCAAAAATAGCTGTTAAGGCAAAAATAAAGCACGTGAAGTTACCAACAATTATCGTTCATCAAGGCAGTCACGCTTTTATGGGTCTTTTTTAACTTGTTGGATAGCACACGTTCTGGTCTAAAAAGGTTTATTTTATACCATATTTCGCCAATTTCTTTGACTTTAGCGCTGCTCAGGCCTACAAAAAACCGTTTTGCCTGACAAAAAACAACTATTTTTTTGTGTAACTGGTTAGCGTGGTTGCGTCTGAGACAAAAAAGTGGACCTTTTTAGGCCAGACAGCGTGCCATCTAACCAGTTACTTTTTGTCTTGGATTCGAATCCCCAACCAGTAACGGACTTTATTTAAGCCCATTTGTGCATTTTGAGGGCAAGGTGTAGTAACAAAAGGCATCATTATCGTGTATTATCAAACAGGTTTAATACTTATTTTTCTGCAATGGTTTCCGCGAACAAAATTTTCTCTACTTTTGCGTGCATTTTTTGAAACGCGAACAAAATTTTTGAAATAGAAATGGCTAAACGCAAATCCGACCAAGCAGAAATTGTTGAGGCACAAGAAGTAAGTACCGTCAGCACCCCATCCATTCCAATATGGGAAAAGAATCCTAAACTCGTGCTGTATGCATTGGGTGGCGCAGCAGTGCTTGTAGCTGGCTGGCTTTTGTATAAATATTTGGTGGTTGCACCCCAAGAAAAAGAAGCGGTGTCTGCTATGTGGCAGGCGGAGCAACAATTTGGCAAAGACTCCTTCCAATTGGCGCTCGACAATCCGGGTGGTGGTTTTGAAGGGTTCGCCACGTTGGCTGATAAATTTAGCGCAACCAAAGCCGGCAATGCCTGCAACTATTATGCAGCCATCTGCAACCTCCAGACGGGTAATTTTGACAACGCCATTCAGTATATGGATAAATTTGATGGCGCAGGGGATGTTCTCCCAGCCATCAAATACGGGGTGCTTGGCGACTGTTATTCAGAAAAACAGGATTTTGCCAAATCGCTCGACTACTACGAAAAAGCTGCTGATGCAGCAAAAGTGGACGTTATAGCCATTTACTACTTGAAAAAACTGGGTATGCTGTATGAGCATGAAGGCAAAAAAGAAGAAGCCTTGAAAGCGTATGAGCGTATTCGTCGCGATCACCCCAACGCCCAAGTGGCCGATTGGCGCGATATTGATAAGTATATTTTCAGGGTTTCTCCTGCAAAGTAAGCTTTGGTAAATAAATATGCAACTGGTTAGTTGGTCGTGTCTGAGACAAGAAAGTGGCCATTTTGTGCCAGACAAAGCAGATTTTTGTAATCCGTAGCCCTCGCTACGGTCAAAAAATCTGCGAAGTACGACGGAAAATGGGCCATATTGGGCCAGACAGCGCGCCATCCAACCAGTTGAAAAAATAGTAGGAGAACCGGAACTCGTTGAAAAGCGAGTTCCGGTTTTTTTGTCCTATGAACACCAATTTTTTACCACAATTGATTAAAAACTACTTTTCTCTAGCCGCTTTTTTAATATTTACGCTTGCTCCTGCACTAAGTTTCGCAAAATTCTTGTTTATTCAGTTTTTGTTTGTAACTTAGTATGCTTTTAGTTCGAACATGGAGCAGAACATAAGTTGTTCGCCCTTGTTTTACTCCTTGTCAACCATGGTGAATCGGGTTTTTCTTTGGTTCTACATTTATGCATTAAAATTGTAACTGGTTAGGTGGCACGCTGTCTGGCCCAAAAAGGCCCATTTTCCGCCAGACGAAGCAGATTTTTCTGACCGTAGCGCTGCTACGGCCTACAAAAACCCGCTTCGTCTGGCAAAATATGATCACTTTTTTGTCTCAGACGCGACCACGCTAACCAGTTACTTAAAATTTTGTTTTCTATGAAAACTATTCCTCGGGTGGGGTGGGTGCTTTGTTTGCTCAGCTGTTTTTCAGGCGCGCTTGTTGCCCAAAAAGCAACCCTCAACGAAGACCTCGTCAAGGCTGATCGTCAGTTCTCGCTCTACGCGTATAATCTTGCCCTGCAGACATATTCACTGGTATTGAAAGAAGAACCTGATAATATCCAGGCGCTCGCTGGTATTGCTGACTGTTATTTCCAATTGAACAATCCAAAAAAATCTTTGGAATGGTACGGTAAGGCGGTCCAAATGCAAAATCCCGACGAAATCATTCGACTGCGTTATGGCAAAGCCTTGCTTCAAACGGGTGATTATGAAGGCGCAAAAGAACAGTTTATCGCTTACGCCCAAAAAAACCAAAAAGTCGGTGAACATTACGTGGGTTTGTGTGAATATGCAGAAAAATATGCACAAAAAATACCTGATTGGCTCGTAAAAAACGAATCAATTAATACTGCATTTGCCGACTTTTGCCCTACTTTTTTCCAGGGCAAGGTTGTCTATAATTCCTCCCGCAGCGATCTGAACTCGAAATACAACGCCAACGAGAACCCGGAAACAGCCCAAAATTTTCTGCTGGTCACCCAGCGAAATCCCGATAACGGGCAACTTCAAAAACCTCAAAATCTTCGCGGCGAACTTCAAAACAACCGCAATGAAGGCCCGGTAAGCTTTTCTGCCGATGGAAGGCGCGTTGCCTTTTGCCGCAACAGCTTCATCAATGGTACGCGTCAAATTGTTGACTTCGGGGTAAATATGAGCCTTTATACGGCGGAGGTAGATGGGAATGGTAAGTGGAAAAACATCAAAGCATTTCCATTCAACGGCTCCAACCATGCAACTGGATTTCCCGCGCTTTCACCCGATGGAAACACGCTCCTTTTCTCTTCCAATCAACAGGGGGGATATGGTGGATGGGATATCTATGTCTCAAACTACAAAGATGGAAACTGGACGGCGCCCGTCAACCTAGGTTATGCCCTCAATACGCCGGGCAACGAAGTGACGCCCTTCTACGACGGCGCAAACCTATACTTCTCTTCCGATTGGCACCTTGGCTTCGGTGGACTGGATGTTTTTCAAGCAGATTTTAAACGCCAAGAGGTCAGTAACGTAACCAATTTGGGCACGGGCGCCAACTCTTCACGAGATGATTACGGTTTTGTTTTCAAACGTCAGGACAATATAGGTTATGTCACCAGTACGCGTCCAGGGGGGCATGGGAACGAAGATATTTGGAAGTTGACAAAAAAACCAAAGAATGTGCTGGCGAGTACAGCCACAGCGCCATCTGTTGGTACGGCTCCGTTGGAAAGTGCCAAAAAAGGTGAGGATAACGCCTTAATGGTGAAAAAAACGGGTGCTCAGAAATTGTATCTCTTGGTTACCAATAAAACCGGACAAAAAATTCAAGGCGCTGAAGTTGACCTCCGCCATTGTACTGGGAAAATTGGACTTACGGGCGTTGATGGTCATTATGCTTTTGAGGCCCTGGATGAAGCGGTTGATTGTGATGTTGTTATCCGCAAAGCAGGCTATCAGGAGACCAAGGTGCCCCTCTTAAATTTTGGTACCCACAATGTTCACATTGCACTTAAACCTGTATCCAAAGAACGTTTTTCCGGTGTGGTGCACGATGCACATACAAATTTGCCCCTTCGAGGGGTTTCGGTTGAAATCCTCTTTCAAGATGGCCGTACGGTCGATACGCTAACCAACGAGTTGGGTGTTTACGTACTCACCCTTGAACCTGGGACAACTTACCTGATCAACTACAATAAATCAGGGTATATTTCTCAGGTGTCAAAAACTTTTTTAGCCGCAGGAATGGGTAGAATTCCCGGTCTAAGGCTTGAAAAGAATACAGTGGCAGAAAAAAATGCTGTTGCTATGTCTGAAAAAGTGGGCGCCAAATCAATTGAGAACCCCAAGGTCGTTGTTAACGCAAAACCGGCGATGAAGGCTTCTGGCGACAAATTATCTCCGAAACAACCTGCTGCCACCCCTGCAATCAAGGTAAAAAGGTATGCAATTCAATTGGCTGCGATGCCGGAGGAGCCATCTGCTGTCACCATGCGTAATTTTCAGACTTTAACCAGTCTTGGTAATATCTACGTCAGAAAGGAGCAGAAATTGAATAAAATTCGCTTGGGTATTTTCCCAACAAAGGCTGAAGCAACCGTTGCACTCAAGAAAGTAATGGCCACGCCTAAACTACAGGGTGCATTTCTTGTGGAAGAATACGGGGCCGGCGAATCGTATATTGTCGGCACGAAAAAATATGTTGGAGAAAAAGGAACGCTTAGCCCTACGTTTGTTTCAAAGGGCGGAGTAAGTAGCAGCGTTTATGCTGTTCAAGTCGATCGAATAGACGCTGCGAAAAACATTGCGGTCGCTGATTATGCCGCATTGCGGGGACTTGGAAATCTATACGCCTCGGTTGAAAATGGAAAAAATCTGGTTCGATTGGGTGTATGGAGCGATTATGAGGAGGCGGAACGGGTGAAAGGAGAAGTGGTGAAAAGAGGTTTTACAAAGGCAACGGTGGTTGAGGAAAAAGGAACCAATCCTGAAATTCAGTCATTTCTTGTTTCCAAAACCTCGGCAGCAACCGCACAACCCAAAAAAAATACTGAAAAAGGCCAGAAATCTCCTGAAAAACAGGTTCAATCGACCAGTGAAGCAGCAAAACCCTATTTTATTCGAATAGCGGCGCTCTCCAATCCTGATCGTTTTGATGACTCTTCACTGAAAGGCATCGGCAATATCGTAAAAAGAAAGGCCGAATTTTCGCCAGGCATCACCATCCTGCTCTTGTCTGGATTTCAAACACGTTCGGCTGCCGAAATTGCCCTCGAAAAAGTGGTGCGTAAAGGTTATTATGATGCATTTATCATGAAAGAGGAAAAAGGCAAATTGATACGGTTGTAACACGATGAACCATTCAAAGCGTTGAATTCAGCGCTTTGAATGGTTCGTCGTCCCTTATTTTTCTTTGAGAAGACGATCAATGTCTTTCATAAACTTGTCAACAGATTCACTGTTCGTACCATCACAGAAGGAGCGAACGTGTCTGTTTTTGTCCACCAAAATCATTCGACCTGAGTGGTCAAAACCTCCCGGGGCACTTGGGTCTTCTTTTGCCACGCTGAAATAATTGTCCGCAATACCATAGATCGCATCGTGGTCCCCTGTCACCAAATGCCATTGCTTACTGTCAATTCCCAGTTTTTTTGCGTGTGCCAGTAGCGCCCCCACGGTGTCATTGCGCACGTCGATGGAGTGTGAAAGCATCAACAGTCCTTCGTTGTTTTTGAATCGATTGTAAATTCGAAGCCCGTTGGCCTTTACTTTAGGGCAGATGGTTGGGCAGTGGATGAAAAAGAAATCAGCGACATAGGCTTTCCCCGCGAATGTGGCATTGTTGATCAATTGACTGTCTTGGTCAATGAATTGAAAATCCGGGATGGTAGGGTATAGGGTGTCTCCGCTGGGAGATACATCGCGTTCCCCCAAAATGGGCAATGGGCGATTGTCGTCTGCGGAAAAACACCCTCCACAGAAAATGGCTAAAATGGCAGTCGTAATTAGAAAACGCATGGTGTAGTATGATTTTTGCCGCAAAGTTGGGGCTTAATAGGCGGATTGACACCTGCTTCAGCAGGTTTTACAAAGCATTAATCGAATGTAATGTGACGAGTTGATTTGGTTTTTCCGATATTTGCTGTTCATTATGGCACTCTTGCTCACGACGCATCCTTTCCCAGATACAACGCTGGGTATTTGGCACATTTCTGAATCGGAAAGTGTTTTTAGGGCTGAACTTCCACTCAGTGCGCAGGAAGAGGCAGAATTGTCCAATTTGCAGCATGTTCGTCGGATGGAGTGGCTCGCAAGTCGTTGGATGTTGCACCTCCTTACCGGTGCTTTTCAACGGCTACCATTGGCAAAAGACGCCTTCTCCAAACCTTTTTTTCTAGACAACCCAGATTTGTTTTGTTCCCTAAGTCACTCACAAGGTGTTGCAGGAGCGATGATAGCCGCCAAAAATTGCGGTTGTGACATTCAGGTTATCGTGAAAAAAATGCCCAAAATAGCCCATAAATTTCTTGGAGTAGCAGAAGCTAATTTTGTCGCTGCATTTTCGGAGGAGGTACAGCTAGAATTGTTTCACCTCTATTGGACAGCCAAAGAAAGTTTGTTTAAGGCCTACGGTATTAAGGCCTTGGATTTTAGGGCGCATATTTTCGTGCAAAATATGATTTGGGATGGCTATTCGGGTTCAGCAAAAGGTTTGATTAAAAAAAATGATGTTCAACTGGAATACGACTTGCGTTTTGGCAAATTAGACTTTGATACCGGAAGTCTTGTTTGGGCGACGTGTTTGTGAAAGTGGATAAAATATTACTTGCGCGCAGTTGTTCAAAATCACAGGATTAGGTCCACTGACGTGATTTTATCGTAGAGGGAGAAACACCCAGTTTTGGATCAGTATAAATGTGGGGGAAATGGCAGCGACAACCGATTTTTATCATAGCAAGGTGGTGTATGGCATGGTCATACACAAACATTAACTCTCGACACAGGGAGCTTTTGTACACGGGACGATCATCACCAAAAAATTCAGCTTTAACATGTACGGTTTGATCAGAAGTTAGGGCATCAAGTTTACAGGAAAAGGCTTCAAAAGCGGCTAATGTTGCCGTTGGATCCTGTTCGTAGAGCAAATTTCGATCCCGCCCGGCGTAGTCTATCAAACCTTGCTTGGAGCCTTTTTCGAGACATTGACAGAACTCTAGAATATGGCGAAAATGCTGGCCCAACGAACTGCCGTCAAATTCCGGCAAAGGAAGGCTGTATTCAGCAGGTTCAAGTGCTTCCAATAAGCCGTCTATTTGGTTTATTACATGTAATATTGCCTTGGTGATATGTTGCATCGTTGTTTGCTTGATTGGTTAAGCGGGTATGCTTCAGAGGAGCACGTATCTGGTTGCTCCTGACGGATAGGGGCAAATAGTCCCTTTATTTTCCGGCAAAATTAATTACGATTTTTAGGTTTAAGTTAATTCGGCCCGTTTATTAAGCCAGCAATTGTTCATATATCATTTTTCTATGCTTCCACTGCCTTTTGTACACCAGATGAAAAGCTTACTCGGCGAGGAGGCCTTCGGACTATTCAAAGCCGCCCTGGCGCAGCCGACACCCACCAGCATTCGCTTGAATCCTAAGAAGGTCGCAACAGGTCAGGATTACCCCAATCTAGGCAAAAGATCCCCGGTTCCTTGGCATCCAGCTGGGTACTACCTGTCAGAGCGACCAGTTTTCACGTTGGAGCCTGCATTTCATGCGGGCGCTTATTACGTGCAGGAGGCTTCCTCGATGTTTTTACATGAAGCGCTGCGACAAACGGTTGATTTTTCAAAACCGTTGAGGGTACTGGATATGTGTGCTGCCCCCGGGGGAAAAAGCACGTTATTGGCATCAATGATGGAGGAAAGAGGTCTCTTGGTGGCCAATGAAACAGTGCGTACGCGCACCAATTCACTTCGGGAAAATCTTGAAAAATGGGGGCATAACAATGTAGGGGTGACCAGTGGCCCGTCAGAAGATTTTGCGGCCCTGGATAGTTTTTTTGACGTTGTTTTGGTGGACGCCCCTTGCAGTGGAGAAGGTCTTTTTCGTAAAGATCCCGATGCAGTGTCTGAGTGGTCGCCGGAAGCAGTATCCCATTGTGCTGTACGTCAGAAAAACATACTGACAGCTGCCGTGGAATGCCTGGCGCCGGGTGGGGTGTTGGCGTATAGCACTTGTACGTATAATTCTTTGGAAAATGGCGATAACGTTGCCTGGTTATCAGAAAAATATGACCTTGAGGTGTTACCCCTCCTTGTTCCGGCTGAATGGGGTATCGAAATTCGGGGTGGAGGCCATCAGTTTTATCCACACCGCCTCCTTGGTGAGGGCTTTTTCATCGCTGTGTTGCGCAAAAAAAACGGCCCAGAAAGAAACTATCGCCCCGCATCAGGAAGTTTCAGGAGCCTGACCCCGCTTCCCAAAGCGCAAATTCCAGAAGTTTCGCGCTGGTTGGGCCAGCAGGTAGATTATCGGTTTTTCCAGACACCATCGGGCGGTGTTTTAGCGTTGCGCGCTGAATTGGAAAGTGATTACCTGCTACTCGATAAAACCATGAAAACCAAGTGGTTCGGAACAGCAATTGGCACGTTCAAGGGAAAGGACTTTGTGCCGGATCACGCATTGGCGCTGAGTCTCGAGGTCTCACCCGAACTACCAGCACTTGAGGTAACCCTAGATCAAGCACTGCGTTTTCTAAAAAAGGAAACCTTTGACCTTGCAGCAGGCTACCCCACAGGATGGGTGCTCATCCGATATCAGGGACTACATTTGGGCTGGATAAAAGCCTTGCCCAACCGAATGAACAATTACCTGCCGCCAGAACGGAGAATCAGGATGGATATTCGATAATACGTAAACCCGTTGTTTGGCCTAGTCTGAGACAATATTGACCATTTCTTGGTAGTCTGGGTGCCATCCAGCCAGTTATTGTTGGGCAACCCATACACGTTACAGCCTCATCTGGGCGTATGTTTTATAGCCCGGATCGACAGGGGAAATGATCATAAAAATACGGGTGGCATGCGCAACTGTAATGACTATTTTTTCCTGACCATCTATCAATACAAAATCAGAGACGCTCACGGATTGACCTTCCAAGGTTGCCGCGCCGTCCAAAATATAGGCAGAAACGATTTTGCCTTTTTCAATTGGCAGATCAAACGTTCCGGCTTCGATTTGGATGTCCAACACTTCAATGCCCGCAGTTTCCATGATAAATGGGCTGCCAGTACCCACCAAGGTCTTGACGGTCGTGGTATCGACGGTGTTAACGGGAAAATCCACCGACCTGTAATCGTCATAACTTGCAGGTTGAGCCAGCGTTTTATTCAGATTAGGGTCGAACCAAATTTGAAACATTTCTGCATTTTCACCCATCCATTCAGCGTGACTGATACCATTTCCAGCGCGAATTATTTGTACATCCCCACCTGAAAGCGTTCGCCACGATTGGAGTTTGGTGTCGTAGTGCCTGATGGTACCTTGAAGGATAAAAGAACAAATCTCGAAGCCCTGGTGTGGATGTAACCCAATGGTACTATCCGTGACTGCCTTGGCATGTGCCCAATAAAAAAGATTGGAATATGGACGAATACTGGAATGATCTTGGGGAAATCCAATGGGTTTGTTTTCCACGATTTCTCCCCCGTTAAAAGCCCCGTATCCTTGTTGTTCTTTTGAAATTATGCGTATAGCCATGACTAAAGTAACTGGTTAGGTGGTCGCGCAGCCCGTTTTTGACTCAAAAAGGGCGCAACGACGCTGTCAAAGTTTGGCATTTAAACGCATAAATCATAAAAGAGTTTGAAATAACCCATATAAATCAGCACGTTACGTTGATATCAGTGCCGGGCGCTGTGACATTTCGTGGTAGCAAATAACATCTTCGGCAAAGTAATGGCACACCATACTCCGTCTAGTAGCCTCCGGTCGCGTGATGGGGCTTCCACCATGAATTAAATTGGCGTGCCAAATCAGCACATCGCCACGTTTGGGTAAAAAAATCTTTTTTTCTAGTTGATTTTCGGCAATAACCACGTTGATTTTATCTTCGTAACGGCGGTTGCTGTCGTGTCCCAATAGAAAAGTGGTGTTCCCAGAAGGGTAATCTTCGGTCGAAACAAAGGGCAGTCGGTGACTTCCAGGGTAATACACCAACGGGCCGCAGCCTTCGTCCACGTCTTCAAGCGCCGACCAGGTAGCAATGAGATACCCTTGGGGTTCCGTGGTCATGTGGATAGAGTCAGAATGTGCACGTTGTTCACTTCCAAGCGTAAAATTGAGCGATTGAAAAGGAACCACTTTTTTCCCCAGTAAGAAAGTCAGCAGATGCAGTAGTGCTGGATTTCTAAAAAAACGTTGGTCGGCCAAGGAACTTATCTCCCACAGGTTAAAAATTTTTCGTCCCGTAAAATTATAGCCTGCTTTTCCCTGCGACAAGAGCTCCTCGACCTCGTTGTTCAGCGCATCCGTGTCATTTTCAGGAAAAAAACCTTCCAAAACAAGGAATCCATCCCGCTCAAACTGTCTAATTTTTTCTTGAACTGTTGGCTCAAACGACTGGAATTCAGTGTTTTGAGCCAACAGTTCCAACCTATTTTGCCGGTCGAGCCAAGGGATTTCTTCCGCGTGTTGGTGCTTTGAAAAGTCAGTACTGCCCAAGGGGCCAAAAATACTTTTTCGTAGGCCATACTTTTTGTACAACGGCTTGTTGTGCTGTAGTCGCCCCGCATTCAGAAGGTTGTTGATGACATAAGATGCCTTCAGACTGCGCAAAAAGCCAGTATATTTTTGAAAAAGTCGTTGTAACATTGCCAATTACGTGCTACAGGTCTTCAGATGAACTGGCTTTAACCAGCAATTGAAAGCCATTTCCGTGAATATTTACAATCTCGATGTCAGTATCAAGCGCAAGGTATTTTCGCAGTTTGGTCACAAATACATCCATGGATCGGGCTGTAAAGTACGTATCTTCATGCCATATTTTTGTAAGCGCCTCAGAACGAGGTGTAACATCGTTGATGTACTTGCAGAACAATTTAAGCAATTCAGCCTCTTTTGGGCTCAATTTCCAGTTGTTTTCTGCATTGGGTGCTGCATCGGAAAATGTCAGGATACGCAGGGGGTAGTTGAAGTGAAATTTTCCGATCAAGAACTCCCGTTGGTCGTCTCTGGGATCAGCAGACTTACTCGTGCGCTTAAGCACCGCTTGTATGCGAAGCAAGAGTTCCTCAGAATTGAAAGGCTTGGAGATATAGTCGTCGGCCCCAATTTTGAAACCATGGAGCACATCGTCTTTCATCGTTTTGGCGGTAAGAAAGATAATGGGTATCTCTTGGTTGCGCTCCCGAACGTCTTTGGCCAAAGAAAAGCCATCTTTCCGGGGCATCATGACGTCAAAAATGCAGAGGTCAAAACTGCTTTTTCTGAACATGTCCAAACCTGCGACACCATCTGTGGCAAGCGTGACATGGTAATCGTGCATCTCAAGGTACGAGCGCAATACGTCCCCAAAGTTTTGGTCATCCTCCACCAGTAGGATTTTGTAATTTGGAATTGCCATAAAAGGAAGATGTTTAAGTGATTAGGATCGGTTGATGTAAAGAAGCTATAACGCCGTCAAAAGGACTGAAGTATGCCGTTCGGGGTGATGGCAAAGAAAAAGTCAATATTGCAAACAATGATGGCATGAAAAGTATTTTGTTAAAACTTAGGTGGTCGCGTCTGAGATAAAAAAAGTGGCCATTTTTTGCCATACGAAGCGGGTTTTTGCAGGCCGTAGCAGCGCTACGGTCAAAAAAATATGTGGAATATGGCGGAAAATGGGCTTTTTTGGGCCAGACAGCGGGTCATTTAAGTTTTTAAGTTTTTTAGTTTGAAGAAAAATCATTTTTGGCACGATATTTTTATATAATATAATGACCAGCAATCTTGATGTTAGCTTTTCAAAATTGTAACTGGTTAGCGTGGTCGCGTCTTAGACAAAAAAGTGGCCATTTTTTGCCAGACGAAGCGGATTTTTGCAGGCCGTAGCGCTGCTACGGTCAAAAAAATGGGCGAAGTATGATAGAAAATGGGCCTTTTTGGGTCAGACAGCGTGCCACCCAACCAGTTACTCAAAATTAACTTTTTTGATGTCGTTGTTTTTACGAAATTAGATTTCGGCTGGTTAGTTTATAATTTCTTATCCCATTTACTGTTGAAAAATTACCGAATAATCCTTTACAAACAATTGGAAGGCCGTTGGCACTACGTGCGTTTGTCCACCACCATCGAGGGACAGTTGTTATCCGAAATGGGAATTTGTGGCCAACTTCCCAATATTTCTCAGTCTTCTACTCTGCCCCAAGAGGTTGCCCCGGATCAATATTTGCGCCAGACGGCGGAATCTTGGAATGCTCAAGGGTACGAAAAGCCTGCTCAATCACAGCTTCAAGTGATGACCCTCCATTTTCAGATGCGCAGATGGACAGGGTACCCGGCTGGGGCACCATGGTATGACGATTGGACAACAGGTTATATTGATCCAATTTTGGAATTATTGGACAAGACATGCAATGGTATTCCTCGGGGAAATGAGAGGTTTTCTGGCAATTACCTGCATTATTTTGTTATATTCAACACCGATCTTGCATTAGAATCAGTGGAGCAGATTGCGGCAGCGGCGCCGGTGAAGTTTTTACTGGATATCCATTTTGGTCGCAGGGAAAAACAAGTACAGATTCCAATTGATCCCAATGTTCCCGAATATCTCCGGACACTTTTTCGTATTGTTGAAAAATCGGCTCGTAGCATCGCCAGCGAATTACCGGTCTTATTTCAAGGCGATCCATTACAACCTGAATTGTTGCCGGAAGCCCGTTTTAGAACGCGAATTTCAGGTGAAAAGGCCCGTTATTTTCGACAAGCACTCAAAGAAAAATGGAATTTTGACGATAATTTTTGGGACCCACTGACCCAAGTTTCACCCCAAGAGGTGGTGTTTCTCAACGGAATGGCGGAAGAAAAAAAACAGTCCATCACAACATTGCTAGAGACAACCATTGATCAACCAATTTACTTGCTTGATTGTGAAGAGGGCCTTTTTGAAATTGATTTCGGACAAGTATTTTCTGGTTCTCACGAGGGAATCGTCTTTGATGAAACATTTTCATGGGTCATTTATTTTTCCCATCATTACACAATAACTTTTGGAGGCGACTGGCTTGTTCCAGCAGTAAAAGACTTGTACACGGGTGAGGAAGAAAAATTGAATGCTTGGTGAGGACTTTTCCACCACCATGAATGGGCTCAAATGATGTCTTCAAACGCGTCGGACGTGTCGGTTGGGAACACCCGCAGGAGGGCCGCTATTCTTGCCGCATGGATGTGTCGAAAACCTTCTAGGATGTCTTCCAGTAACTTGTTGTCCACAAATGTACGGACAGCATCGAGGTTGGAAAATCGGTCATCGTCTCCGAATTTGATGGTTTGTTCGTACTGCGCGTTTTCAAATTTTACACTAATACGATTATCGGCTTTGAAAACGCTGATTTTTAAAAATGGGTGTTCTATGTTGCCAATGATGCGCATAGCAATTTGGATGTTTTATGTAACTGGTTGGGTGGTATGTGTAATCAGTTGATATTCAAAACACTTGGAAAGATCAACCGACAAGTTCTCGGGCAGTTTCCAAGGCGGCCACACTCGGCGGGTTCCCACTCAACATTACAGCGATGGACCGTATGCGATCTTCAGGCTCGAGCAACCGAATATTGGTGATGGTTCGATTGTCCGCAATTTTTTTGTAAACAAAGTAATGCGCATCTGCACGGGCAGCGATTTGCGGGGTATGGGTGATGCTGATTACTTGGTGCCGGGCACTCAGTTCTTTTAATATAATGCCCATCTTCATGGATACATCGCCACTGATTCCTGCATCTATTTCGTCAAAAATGAGGGTGGGTAGCGGAATCGCATCCGCCACGAGACTTTTAGTACAAAGTGTGAGTCGAGACAATTCCCCACCCGAGGCGATATCTTTTATTGGCAGGAATCTAGAACCTATGTTGCTGGCAAAAAGAAACTGCACGTCATCAACGCCCGTGGCGGAGAGCCCCTGTAAGTCTTCAATATCCACCCGAATACGCGCATGGGGCATTGAAAGCTGGTGGAGCATTCCATGTACTTTTTCTTCAAAAGCTGCTGGAATGGCTCTTCTACGTTGGCTGAGCGTGGCCGCGATGCTGCGCAAATCCTGTTCCTGAAGGGTTATTCTTTCGCTAAGTCGTTCAATATCACCGCCCAGATCGCTGAAACCGGACGTTTCATGCTCCAGCTTTTCCTGGATGAGCAACAATTCTTTCACGGTGGTCACGCCGTGTTTTTTCTCCAATTTATACAGAACATTCAGCCTGTCCTGTACTTCACTGATACGTTCTGGATCGTGGTCTGTTAATTCTGCAACGCGGTCAAAATCCCTTGCAATATCTTGCAAATCAACAATTAAGGAATCAAAACGCGTACTCAAGGAGGATAATTCCGGTGAAATTTTCCGTGTAGCGCTGAGGCTACGCGCTATTTCCTGCAATTGGCCGGTAATGTTTTGCTCTGATTCAGACATATAGCTGTAGGCCATCCCGTAAGAACGTTTGATTTCTTCGGCATTGCTCAGGCGTAATAGTTCGGATTCGAGTACTGCTTGTTCGCCATCAACAAGCGCTGCTTGTTGCAATTCATCCAGTTGAAAATGGAGGAAAGCCATTTCCTTGGTACCCGTATCACGCTGGGAAATCAGATCAGCCAACTTTTTTTTGTCAGCGGAAAAGGTTCGATATCCTTGTTGATATGCTCTCAGTATTGCCGTGTTGTCTGCCAGCGCATCAATCATCCGCAGTTGAAAATTGACATTGTGAATATCAAGCATATCAAACTGTTGATGCAGGTCAATGAGGGATTCCGTCAGTCGCTGCAGCACTTGATTGTTCACGGGCGTATCGTTCACAAAAGCCCGGCTCTTTCCCGCAGGGGATAACTCCCGCCTGATAACCACTTCCTCTTCGTAGTCAAGTTCATGCGCATCAAAAAACAATTTCAAATCGTAGGCGCTGACATCAAAAAACGCCTCTACTATACATTTTTCTTTCTCGTTGTAAAAGACCTTTGTGTCAGCTCGTTCGCCCATGACCAAGCCCAAAGCACCCAATAGGATGGATTTCCCGGCGCCCGTTTCACCAGTAATGATGGTCAGGTTTTTGGAAAAATTTATCTCGAGTTCGTCAATCAGCGCGTAGTTGCGGATGTGTAAGCGTTTGAGCATGTTGGAAACTTAAAAACTGATTAGGTGGTTGCGACTGAGCAAAAAAGTAGGCTTTTTGATCCAAACAGCTTGCCAACTAAATGGTTACAAATTAATAACGCAGCAAAAATAGCGCAATCGCAGTTAAACGAAGCAATTGTAAAATTGTAAAGGGTTAACTGGCACGCTGTCTGGCCACCAAAGGCTCATTTTTTGCCATACAGCACAATTTATTTTGACCGTAGCGCTGCTACAGCCTGCAATAATCCGCTTCGTTTGGCAAAAAACAACCACTTTTTTGTCTCAGACACGACCACGCCAACCAGTTACCAAAATAAACTACCTATTTTTTGTGTTTAGACTACCACAAAAAATATTTTTCATTACAATAATACAACAAAAAGTTGATTTTAAAAAAATTATTGAATTAATTTTATCAATTTTTATGAGAAACTGGTGAGCGTGATCGCATCTGAGACGAAAAAGTGGGCCTTTTTGGGCCAGACAGCGTGACACCTAACCAGTTACGTTTATGAAATCAGTGCTGTTTCGGTGGTTGAGGCCGTTTTTTTGTCTCAGACGCGACCTCCTTACCGGCAACCAATAATTATTGGTTCTTTTGATCCTATCGATTAAACTTAAGTTGCATAATGTTGTCGAAGTTGAAAAGTTATCAAGTGCTAAACGCCACAGCAACACCGTATTCAGACGAACAGATACTAGCACTGCTTGGTTCCGAACCTACCTATGAGCGTGGTTTTTGTCTTTTGATGAAACAATACAAAGAAAGGCTCTATTGGCATATTCGACGAATTGTGTTGGTGCACCAAGATGCGGATGATGTGTTACAAAATACGTTCATTAAAATCAATAAAGGCATTCATCGGTTTCAAGGAAACTCCAAACTATACACGTGGTTGTATCGAATTGCGACCAATGAAGCCATTTCCCACCTGAAAAGCAGCACTAAGAAAGCGACCACTTCTCTGGATGAAGGCGCGGATTGGCTGGCTGGAAAACTGCGTGCTGATCCTTGGTTCGATGGTGATGCGCTTCAACAAAAACTTCAAGAAGCCATCGCGCAATTGCCGGATAAACAAAAAATAGTATTTAACCTGCGTTATTATCAAGAAATGCCTTACGAGGAAATGTCGGAACTGCTGGGAACTTCTGTTGGCGCATTAAAGGCTTCTTTTCACCACGCCGCAAAAAAAATTGAGACGGCCATTCAAAACGCAACGGGTTAGGTTGCACGCTGTATGGTACAAAAAGACCCCTTTTTTTGTCTCAGACGCGACCACCAACCTTTACTTCAAAACAACGGTTAATGAACGGAATATGAACAACGATTTTTTAGAGGATGAACGCAGGAATCATACCCCGCAACTGCTGAAACAACATGTAAAAAAGGATGTGTTCCAAGTTCCGGAAGGCTATTTTGACGCCTTGGAGGATCGGGTATTGGCGCGTATTAATACTGTGGAGGTTCCCCGCCAACCGCTGGTTAAAATATCAAATTACCATTCCGGTCGTATCGCTTCAAGGCGGTGGATGATGGCAGCTGCTGCGGTTGTTGGTTTAATTTGTTGCGCTATTTGGTTTATTCGGCAGGTTGTTCCGGCACAACAACTGCCTGTTGGTACGGAACTGGCAGCGGATGTTTTTCCAAAAAAATTGCCCATCAATCAACCAGAAACAGGCGTTGAACAATTGGTACTCTTGGAGCTTGATCATACTAAGACAGTGCCCACGCAGTCGTTTCAAGCCACGCCCAACCATGATTTATCTTTGGAAGACCTTTCTCCTGACCAAGTGGATCAAATACTTTTTGATATGTCGGAGGATGAAATTAGGGAAATACTGTGAGGTAGAGCGCTGAACTTCATTGACGATACTAGAATATTACTTCATTTCCATCATTAGCCATATTTACCACCATGAAAAAATTAATGTTCATTGCCCTACTTGCTACAGCCAGTTGGAATTGTGCGCTGGCACAAGAGAATCCCGAAAAACGAGAAGCGCATCTGGCCGCTTTTCGCGCAGAAATTTTTACCCGTGTTCTTCGGCTTACCCCTGAGGAGGCCCAAGGATTTTGGCCGGCATACAACGAGTATTTGGATCGTCGGAATCAAATTCAGCAGGAATACAAGCCGAATAAACAGGAGGATCAAATGAGTGACGCCGAAGTAGAAGCGCAGATAAAGCACTATTTTGAAAAAAAACAGCGCGATATGGACTTGGAAAAGGACTTTTATCAAAAAATTCGGATGGTGTTACCCCTGCGTAAAGTTGCCAAAATTCCGCTGGCAGAGCGTAATCTTCGTGAGTCCTTGGTCAAAAACATGCGTGAAAAGCACCCAAAAAAGCCCCAAGAACGCCGACCCGACCATGGCGGCCGACATTAAGTTGTCCCTGCAACCGTAATTTGGTGTAGGTGTTCGTGCCTGAAAAAAAGCAACTACTTTTCTGCCAATTAACCGACAAAAAAGTAGTCGCGTATTGTTTCTTATCACACCTTAACCAGTATCGTATCCAGTTAATGGGCAATTAACTTGACACGGCACTATTTACCCCCACCTAATAAAAAAAGCGGCAGCCCCGACATATATTCGGGACTGCCGCTTTAGTTTTTCCTATCGGACTACGGTAACGTCTCCCTTTAAAAGCAGCACGCGCCCGTCAACCAATTCGACTTCTGCCCACCAAACAAATACGGCAGGATCTACAATTTGTCCCCGATAGGCCCCATCCCAACCATTGGAGGGGTCATTTGGACTGAAATCTTTGTTTTCAAACATCAACGTTCCCCAGCGATCAAAAATCTGAAGTTTTCTGATTTTGGCCACAGATTCATCCCGAGCAAAAATGTTAAAAACATTGTTCTTGCCATCGGGCTCCTCCGGCCAGATCACGTTGGGTACGTAAATATCCACTTCACGGTCCACTTTGATCGTCGTGCGCGCAATAGCCTGACATCCTTCCGGGGTGATGATGGTAACGGTATATTCGGTTGTCTTGTACGGAGTCGCTATTGGGTTCAGCAAGTCCAATACACTGCTGCCGTCAAAAGTAAGACCATCCAACGGTGTCCAAATAACCTGATCAATCAGACTGATCGGAAATGGTGGTGGTACCAACGCCTGTAATACTTGATTGTCGCCCAGTTCTATCGAGAACTGAGGGGGCATATTTACCACAGGGTACAATGGTGGAATCACGGTGATGGGCTGTGTTATTTCACAACCATTGATATCCTGTACCACCAAATCAAAATTGCCCGGTGACAGATTGCCAAACTCCTGGAAGGTAAAAAAGCTCTGGCCGCCGTCCACGGAATAACTGAATGGGCCAACGCCACCGTTGACCTGTTTCACATTCAATAACCCGGGCGTGCCATTGCAAAGTGGCTGATGGATGTCAAACAGTACCCCCATTGGGACATTGGATTCACGCGATACCAGTATTTGGTTGGTCGTGGTGCAGCCATTGACTGTTGAGGTTACAAGGGCTTGATACAAGCCTGGTTTATCCACCACAGGATTAATGGTGTTGTTGCCTGAAACGATGTGCCCGTTGGAGGTTGTCCATCCAATGGTCGTTTGTGCGGACGCCGAACTGGCCAATGGGATCTGTAGTACGGTACAAGTGAGCAAAGCCGCTGGTTCTACTGTGAGACTGGGCGGCGCAATATTTTGGGTAACGGCAACTGGTACGGCCGCAGTACAGCCGTTTAAGCTGTTTACAACGGTCAGTAAATAGTTGCCTGGCTTGTTGACCGTTGGGTTTGGGGTGTTACTGCCACCCACAATTTGACCGTCGCTGGTGGTCCAAGCATATACGGGATTGCCCAAATTGGTTCCGGATGCACTCAATGAAACGCTCAGTACAGCACAGGTTAGTACTGATGGTGGCGCAATGGAAAATGCCGGAGGAACAATATTTTCTGTTACCACGGTGCTGTCGGACTGAACACAACCATTTTGGTTGTTGGTAACAACCAACACATAGGTCCCCGGGTCACCAATGGTGGGCGTCAGCGAGGTACCTCCATTTACAATCAAGCCATTATTGGTGGACCATTGATAGGCGTACGTGGTGCCGGTACTGGAACCATTGCCATTGAGTGCGTTTGTTTGGGTATCGCAATCAAGGCCAACAGATTGTCCGGCTTCTGCTGTTGGCAATTGTATATTTTGCAGCACATTCGCGCTGGCGGATTGGGTACAGCCGTTGACAGAACTGGTGATCACCACTTGGTACAACCCCGGCGCATTTACGATAGGCTGCACCGGATTAAGTGGTTGAACAAAGGTGCCTCCTTGGGTCGTCCAGGCATAGCTGAAGCTCGATCCGGCACTGGAACCGGTTGTACTGAGTTGAACCTGCGTGGTGGCACAAGTAAGTGTTTGCGGGTTTGCAATGACGGCGTTGGGAGGGGTTGTGTTGCTGCTGATAACCAGCTGATCTGTACCCGTGCATCCGTTGATGGCATCTGTTACGGTTACCAGATACGTTCCGGCAGCTCCAATGGTGGGTGCTGCAGTGTTCGGACCGCTGATGATTTGTCCGCCAATTGTTGCCCACGAATAACTGATGCCGGGTGATGAGGAGGATGTAATTTGAGCTTGCAGCGGTAGGGTTGTGACGGCGCAGGTGAGGGTATTGTCCAAACCGGCATTTACCACCGGATGTTGGATGTTTTCTGATACCGTAACGGTGGCGATAGCGGTACAATTGTTGATGGTATTGGTTACGGCTACCGTGTAAACTCCCGGATCATCGATGTTGGGCGTCAGGGTATTCGAACCCGAGACAATGTTTCCTGTTCCGGTGGTCCAGTTGTACGTAAAACCAGGTCCAGCGCTTGAACCGTTGCCATTGAGGGTAGCGCTGGTAACAGCACAGGTCAGCAGTTGAGGCAATCCGGCAATCGCCGTTGGTACGTCATCACTTTGTGAAATATACACAACATCATTGGAGGTACACCCATTTTGTACGTTGGTAATCAAGAGATGGTAGGTTCCATCTGCATTGATGGTGGGGTTGAGTGTCGTAGCGCCCGTAACAATATTGCCGTCGTTGGTATCCCACAAATAACTAAAAATAGCGCCGGCACTACCGGTACCTTGTAACACAGTTGACAGCATATTACACGTCAACTCCGTTGTTGGGCCGGCATCAGCCAGAGGGGGTACGAAATCGGCTGAAACCAATACGTCGTCGGTGTCGGAACATCCGTTTTGAGTGTTGGTAATGAGCAGTTGGTAGGTACCCGCTTGGGTGATGGTAGCGGTTGGGCCATTGATGGGCGAAGAAAAATTGCCACCAACGGTAGTCCATACCAACGTGAAGCCATTGCCAGCAGGATTGGAACTGTTGCCAAGCGTGCCGAGGGGGTTGTAGCAATTGATCAGCACATCTGGTCCGGCGAGCGCGTTAGGCGTATTGATATCCTGCACCACCACGACGGAGGCATCGTCCACGCATCCATTGGCGTTGTTGGTAATTTGAAGCGTATAGGTGCCTGGCAGGTTGACGTTCAAGAGGAGTGACCCTTGTCCTGAAACGATGCCGGGTCCTGTCCAAACATAGTCTAAGTCGCCAACTTGGGTGGAAGCAGCGGCATTTACGTTGATTTGGGTTGA
>CAIZLM010000148.1 GCA_903933805.1 uncultured Bacteroidota bacterium
GAGACAAAAAATGACCACTTTTTTGTCTCAGACGCGACCACGCTAACCAGTTACCTTTTTTTATAATGACAATAGCCCCCCCTCGCGCGGGAATAATTGGATAAATTCAAAAAAAACAGGCGCTGATTTATTTTGATGGGCATGAAATCAGACCTTTGCACGATGAATGCTCTCCGTGAAACAAATTTTCAGCTCCCTGGCCAAACGGCCTTTTACCGCGGCAAGGTTCGCGATGTCTATACCATCGGCGATATCCTGATTATGGTGGCCAGCGATCGCATCTCAGCGTTCGACCACATTTTACCACGTCCTATCCCTTATAAAGGCGCGGTACTCAATCAAATTGCTGCGTATTTTCTCGAAGCAACCCGGGATATCTGTCCCAATTGGTTGATTTCTAACCCCGACCCCAATGTCGCTGTGGGCTACCGTTGTGAACCGGTACGTGTCGAAATGGTGATTAGGGGATATATGGCTGGTCATGCCGCTCGTACGTATGCTGAAGGGCTTCGTACGCTTTGCGGGGTTGAATTACCAGAAGGAATGCGCGAAAACGATCGTTTTCAAGAGCCCATCATCACACCAACCACGAAAGCGGACGAGGGGCATGATGCAGATATTTCAAGGGCAGAAATATTGTCACGGGGAATCGTGGGCCGGGAAGATTACGCGCAAATGGAAGCTTATACCCGGGCGCTATTCCAAAGAGGTACCGAAATGGCGGCCAAACAAGGACTCATTCTCGTGGATACGAAATATGAATTTGGCAAACGCGCGGGAAAGATTGTGTTGATGGATGAAATACACACGCCCGACAGTTCGCGCTATTTTTACGCAGACGGCTACACCGAACGACAAGCCAACGGTGAAAAACAAAAACAGTTGAGCAAGGAATTTGTGCGAGAATGGCTGATGGCCAACGGATTTCAGGGAAAAGAATTTCAGGAAATGCCGGTGATGCCCAATACTTTTGTCGATGAAATAACAGAACGATACATCGAATTGTATGAAAAAGTAACTGGAAAGATGTTTTTTCGCGACGAATCTGTGGATATCGCGGGCCGAATTGAGCAAAATATTTTGAAAGCACTCGGGTAACCAAAGGCCCTTAAAGACAATCCCAATCGTAAAGTACCCTCGAAAAATCTTGGGCGATGAGGTCTTTTTCTCGTATAAAAAAATGACCAACACCCATATCACCCCACATCAAGTCCATCGTTTCATCAGAATCGAGTTGGAGCAACAGTATTTTGGGATCTTCCGGGCGGCGCGGATCGTCTTGGGTAAAATAGGCATACCCACCCAATCGGTGTCCATCCGGACGCACAGCTTTTCCAAATTCTTCCATGACATCCCACTCTTTTTCGCCAAATTGCCGGAAAAAATCACCGCCAAAGTGGTTGTAAAAGTCATAATCCGTAACAGGTACCACCGACTCCTGTAGTTCAAAAGAAAGGGGATAAGACTCCTCTGGGTGATGGGGTAGCAGGTCTTCATAGGGTGACAGCGCCGGAAAAGACGTCAGCAGTAAAGCTGTGTTCTCCACGACATCGGGATGAAACATCACCCGAAACGTGTCCTGATTTTCACCATCATCGAAGTCCATCCCATAGAGATCGTCGTCATTGATAAAAAACTGAACGATACCACGGGTTGGAAATGGCGCAAGGACTGGTATTTCGGAAAAATTTATCTGTGCCAGAAAAAACAAGGGCTTTCCATCGGGCGCACAAGGCCAAACAACCGACTTGGGAAAATATGGATGTCCACCCACTTTACTTTCCCAGGGTTTTGTGACGCGCGACGGGTTTGATTTCACCCGCACGAAAGGCTTGACCGTTTGAAGCAGTTTTTCACGAAAGGGCTCCATGGTAGCTGGAAGGGACAATTGTACAGACATTCTTTTTTGAATAAACGTAGTTACGAAAAAACGTAACTGGTTAGCGTGGTCGCGTCTGAGACAAAAAAGTGGCCATTTTTTGCCAGACGAAGTGGATTTTTGCAGGCCGTAGCCTCGCTACGGTCAAAAAAATCTGCGAAGTATGGCGGAAAATGGGCCTTTTTTGAACAGGCAGCGTGCCACCTAACCAGTTACGAAAA
>CAIZLM010000149.1 GCA_903933805.1 uncultured Bacteroidota bacterium
CTGCGAAGTATGGCGGAAAATGGGCCTTTTTGGGCAAGACAGCTAGTTACGTAATAAAAGCTACTTCATGGTTGTGTCTGAGGGAAATAATGGTAATCACGAGGCCGAACAGGGTGCCCGTTAAAAAGTTGCGTTAAAAAATAAAGAACAATGTACGAAAATTTGGACGCAAATATAAAATTTGTATAGCGTTTGGTGCTGTTATTTACCTACCGCGGAACAGGTCAACCACTCCGCAACTCAAATTTAGCAGCTGGTTGTGGATAACTTCTTCCCAAACATTTTGTTTTCCTTTAAAAGGAACAGGATCTTTGCCGTTGGAGTTTCGGCGTTATGCGCTTTCCAATAATTTTTTATTTACCGATTTTTCGAACTTTTTCTCCCTATAAAACGCTAAAACATGACGTACGCAGCCCGTATTGCACCTATAACCGGAATTCCGGCCCGTAAAATAGAAGCTGTTATCGAGCTATTAGACGGCGGCGCAACCATCCCCTTTATTGCCCGCTATCGAAAAGAAGCGACCGGAGAACTGGATGAAGTGGAAATCGCCGACATTCAAGATGCTTGGAAAAAAATGAAGGATCTTGATAAACGTCGTGAAGCAATCCTTCAAAGCATCGAAGAGCAAGGAAAACTTACACCGGAACTCCGAAAAGTCATTGAAAATGCTCTTACCATGACGGAGCTGGAAGATCTATACCTGCCGTACAAGCAAAAACGCAAAACAAGGGCCTCCATTGCCATTGAAAAAGGACTTGAACCCCTCGCGAAAAGAATTTTTAGTCAAAAAGATTTAGTGTTAGAAACATTGACAACGCCCTACCTCACGGAACAGGTGCCCAGCATCGAAGATGCTTTGCAAGGCGCCCGTGACATCATTGCTGAGTGGGTAAGTGAAGACCTTCGTGCCCGTGATAAAATAAGGCGCCATTTTGACCGTGGTGCTGTCGTCGGATCCCGGGTGGTCAAGGGAAAAAATGAAGAAGGAAAAAAATACCTCGATTATTTTGACTGGAGTGAACCACTCTCAAAATGCCCCAGTCACCGTTTTTTAGCGATGCGAAGGGGTGAAGAGGAGGGTTTTCTACGTGTTGGTATCGCTCCAGAAGAAGAAAATGCAGTAGGTGATCTCGAAACAATTTTTGTCCACGGACAAGGCGAATCTGCCCAACATGTTCGAATGGCCGTGAAAGACAGCTACAAACGCCTGCTGCAACCTGGTATTGAAACCGAATTCCGCAATTTGTCCAAGGAAAAAGCTGACCTGGAGGCCATCCGTGTTTTTGCAGAAAACCTGCGGCAGTTGCTGCTGTCAGCGCCGTTGGGCGAAAAAAAAGTCATGGGAATCGACCCAGGTTTTCGAACTGGTTGCAAGGTGGTATGCCTCGACGCCAATGGTACCTTGTTGTACAACACCGCTATTTACCCCCATGAACCACAGCGAAAAACGTTTGAAAGCCAGTCCGAAATTGAGCACTTGGTTGAAAAATACCAAATAGAAGCCATCTCTGTCGGCAATGGGACAGCAGGTCGTGAGACCATGGACTTTCTTGAAAAAATAAAATTTGACCGCCCAGTGGAGATTTTTCAGGTCAACGAAGCAGGCGCCTCTATCTACTCTGCAAGTGAAGCAGCCCGAGAAGAATTCCCCAAAGACGATATCACCGTCCGTGGCGCGGTCAGCATTGGTCGACGATTGATGGATCCATTGGCAGAGTTGGTGAAAATTGACCCAAAAAGCATCGGAGTTGGCCAGTATCAACACGATGTAAACCAAAACCAACTCAAAGAAGGCCTTGATAGAACAGTGGAGAGTTGTGTAAATGCTGTTGGTATCAACCTCAATACTGCCAGTAAGCACTTGCTAACCTATGTTTCTGGTTTGGGTCCTGTGCTCGCTCAAAACATCGTTTCCTATCGCGCAGAAAATGGGGCCTTTCAAAAGCGCAGTGACTTGAAAAAAGTTGCCCGACTGGGCGACAAAGCATACGAACAATGCGCAGGATTTCTGCGCATCAAGGAGGCCAAAAACCCACTAGACAACACCGCTGTTCACCCTGAAAGATACGCTTTGGTAGAAGCAATGGCGGGTGACATTGGGTGTAATGTGGTAGATCTGATTCACGACAAATCGCAAAGAGCTAAAATAGATGCTAAAAAATATGTTCGGGGTGATGTTGGTTTGCCAACCCTGCAAGATATCCTAAAAGAACTTGAAAAACCGGGCCTGGACCCCCGGGGCGCTGCAAAAACATTCGCTTTCGCCAACGTTCACTCCCTTGACGACTTGCACCCAGGAATGGTATTGCCAGGTATTGTGACCAATATCACCAATTTTGGCGCTTTCGTTGATATTGGTGTGAAAGACAGTGGACTGGTCCATGTTTCTCAACTGGCAGACAAGTTTGTTCGCAATCCTATGGAAGTAGTAGCTTTGGGACAACAAGTTACGGTTCGCGTCGTCGAAGTAGATTACGCACGTAAACGCGTAGCCCTGAGCATGAAAGGATTGTAATCCCCCCCCTATTTATTATTAAAGCGCACAACACCATACAATTTAGTAAAATGAGCACACAGACCAACAATCCCCTACATGGCAAAACCTTACAGTCGATTCTTGAGGCATTGGTAGCCCATTTGGGTTGGGAAGAAATGGGCAATCGGGTCAATATTCGCTGTTTTCGCGATGAACCGAGCATTAAATCAAGCCTTGTTTTTTTGAGAAAAACAGATTGGGCCAGAAAAAAAGTGGAAGATTTATACTTGGAAGTCATCCGCTAATCCAACTATCTTCTTTCTTTACGTATTCGTTAATCCAACCATCAACAAATCCTGCCTACTTTCGCCCCATGAATTACAACACACACTTCCTGGAAAAACAGCAAGAGTTCGATCAAGTAATGGATTCTATCAAAGATCATCCTTGGATTGGTTTCGATACAGAATTTGTAGGCGAAAAGTATTATATCCCTGTACTTGGATTAATTCAGATCGTTACTGCCGAAAATATTTATTTGGTGGATACCCTGAAGATTACAAATCTTGACAAGTTCCTAGACATTCTTTCAGACGAGCTTGTCTTAAAAATTACACACGCAGGTGACAATGACTATCGTTTGTTGTATATCCTGTTTGGAAGTACCCCTCAAAATACTTTTGACACACAAATATCAGCGGGATTCGTCGGGTACAATTATCCCTCAGGCTTTGGCAAGCTTGTTGAAAAAGAACTTCGCGTTTCACTCGCCAAGAGTCATACCATTGCCGATTGGGAAGCTCGACCTTTGGATCCCAAAGCGCTTGAATATGCCGTGGAGGACGTGAAATACCTGCCTGCGTTGTACGAAAAGCTGACCAAAAAACTGAAACACCACCACCGCGAATCCTGGGCAAGAGAAGAAAACAGAAAATGGGAAAATCCCGCTTTTTACATTGCTGACCCCAACAAAGAGCTTTTCGCCAACGATTTGGTACACCAGTTGGAATTTCGGGAAAAGATATTCCTCATGCGCCTCTACCGCTGGCGGATCCAGAAAGCCATAGAACTCAATATTCCCAAAGAAACTGTTTTGCAAACCAGGCATATCAGTACCGTGATACGTGCCACAAAAGGCGGCCCCAATGCATTCAAATCTAATAGAACCATGCACGAAGGCGTTTGGAAAAAACACCTGGATGCATGGCTGCTGCTGTGGTCTGAACCTGCAACAGATACTGAAAAAGACATCTTAAGTGTGTTGGTAAAACCTGCCCCGGAAGATCAGGAACGGGAGTGGACCATGGAACTGCTGTACCATTTGGTAAAAAAACAATGTATTGAACATGAAATTAGCGCAGCCTTGCTGTTGCCACGGGGCGATTTTAACCGGTTAAAATCCGGCAGCGATCATTTTGACAACAGTTTATTGGAAGGATGGCGTGCAGAATTGATGGGCGCAGAGTTGGTGGCCTGGATGAAAAAAGGCGGGAAAGTTTCCATCGACTGGGTTGATCAGCAGTGCCGGTTATTGATGTAAGCACACATGACTAAATTACTAGAAATCAATGATTTAACCATCGAATTTAGCGGTCCACGTGGTACTCTGTGCGCCGTTGATGGTATCTCGTTGTTTCTAAACAAAGGTGAAACACTTGGTATTGTGGGAGAATCCGGTTCGGGAAAATCGGTCACGGCCCTCTCTATCATGCGGTTATTGCCTAGCCCTCCTGCTAAATTGGTCCATGGCAACATTTGGTTTCACCCAGAAAACCTAGCGCATCCAATTGATTTGACCACTATTTCAGATGGTGCCATTCAGAAAATTCGGGGCAAAGACATTGCCATGATTTTTCAGGAACCCATGACATCCCTGAATCCGGTTTTTTCCTGTGGCGCCCAAGTCGCCGAAGCCATTCAACTGCACCAAAAAGTGTCGTTTTCAGTTGCAA
>CAIZLM010000150.1 GCA_903933805.1 uncultured Bacteroidota bacterium
ATTGACTTGGTAATCAAAGGTCAAGCCACAATCAAGGGCGTTGTCAAAAAACTCACTGGCGCCAACACTTGACGTTGAGGAAGGCGAAAAAACCAAACCAGGCACGCTGGCCGTACAACCCGCCCCCGCTGCTACCGTAAAAGTAGCGGGGCAACCAAAAATTGGAAGCGTATTGTCGGACACAACAACCGTGGAAACACAGGTAGATGTATTACCAGCATTGTCAGAAACCGTTAAGGTCACATTGTTGGCAGAGGTACCGTTGGTTGCGATGGCTGCACATTCTAAATAGGTCGGGGAAACCGTCATGCTGAATATTCCACAGTTATCCGTAGAGCCATTGTTCACCGAGGCTGCTGAAATATTGGCGTATCCCTGTGCGTCAAGGGGTATGTTAACAGGTCCGGAAACACATGTAGCCACTGGTGGCTGGTTTTCCACAACCGTGACCGTAACCGTGACAATACTCTGGTTGCCCGTAAGATCCCGGAAAATGTAGGGAATAACCGTCGTTCCGACAGCAAAATTGGCAACCAAAGGCGTGGTAAAATGCAGGTAAGTACCCAAATTGTAGTCGCCCGGGTAGCCGGATTGGTAAGGGTACGGTGTCACGCCATTGGTGGTAAAAAAGGTGGGATCCGGCACACCGTTGACCACGGCGATGCCTTCCTCCAAGGACACGATACCACCACAATCCGTGACTGTGTGGGTCAAAGGACTAGGCCGATACCAAGAAATACTCTGGGAACAGGCTCCCGGCGCCGTATTGACTGTGTAAGACGCCTGGAAAGTAACACCGCTGGGGGGGGAAGATACGAGCACCACTGTTGGAGGCGTTACATCCACCACCGTAAGGGTAAAAGAACAGTTGTTCGTGTTGTTGCCCTGGGCATCCGTGGCCGTCCACACGATGGTGTAGGGCGTGAAGGATTGCGCGAAAGCATACCCGGAAAGCGAGGCCGCGCTGTTGATGCTGTTGGAGAAGGTTACCGCGGAACAGTTGTCTGAAGCCGTAGGATTCAAAGCTGCAGTTCCAGTGTAGAAGCAAGCGACCGCATTGACCGTCGTGCTGGATGGGCAGGTCAAGAAAACCGGTTTGTCATCATCTGATACTGTGATGGTTTGCGTGCAAGAATGCGTTAATCCTGCTGGATCTGAAGCCGTCCAAACAACGCTGTTGGTGAGCGGAGCGCCATTTACACCTGCAGAAAAGCTGGCGCCAACCAATGAATTGGTGCTGTTTTTGTTGTTGGTAATGGTCACCGGCCCACAGTTGTCGGTGGCCGTAGCATTGCTTCCAACATAGGTGTATGTACACAGTGGATTGTCGGTCCCCTTCACTTGGTTTGCGGGGCAAGTTATCACCGGTGGGGTGACATCAAGCACCGTAATTTGTACTGAGCAGGTGGCCGTATTGGCGGAACCGTCCGTTGCACGCACCGTGAAAGTATTGACGCCCAATGGGAATGCAACTGCTGTGAGGCTTACCGCTTGGTTGGTAATAGAACCGGGATAATTCACATAGGCGCCGCTGTTGGTTTTGTGGGCGAACCCAAGTCCACAGGAAACTGCATTATCAAAGTACTCTAAGGTGGTCGGGGTGGTCGTAGCGGAGCGGTTGAACGTTAGCGACGGTGCCGTAGCCGTACACATGGCGCCGGCGTTTACCGTAATATTTGAGGGGCAAACCAACCCAGGTGCGGTATTGTCACTGACAATCACATTGGTTGTACAGGTGGAAGTATTGGGCGAATAATCTGTAACCGACAGCGTTACATCATTGGCAGCGCTGTTGTTGGTGGCAAGATTGGAGCAGCTCAGGTTCGCCGGCGAAACAGACATGGTGGCTATACCACAGTTGTCGGTCGAACCATTGTTCACCAGGCCCACAGGCACTGGCGCCAGTCCGGTCAAAGGATCAAGGGAAACGTAGATGGGGCCTGTTACACACCGGGCAACCGGGGCTTCCGGTTCATAGACATTGACGGTGACGGTAACCACCGAGGCATTGCCGGTGGAATCTCGAAAGGTATATGGAATGACCGTCGTGCCAATCGGAAAATCAGCTGCAACCAATGAAGTGAAATGCACGGAGTTTCCGGTATTGTAGTCACCCGGATAACCGGTCTGATACGGATACGGGGTGACACCATTGTCCGTAAAAAAATTGGGCAATGCAACGCCATTGACTACCGCAGTACCCTCTTGCAGTGAAACATTACCACAATCCGTCACCGTATGTGTCAGTGGGCTTGGGCGATACCACGAAACATTTTCCGTACAGGCCGGGGCTGTAGCGATGACATTGTACACCGGCTGAAATGCGATAGCGCTAGGTGGTGATGGTATAAATACCACATTGGGAGGAGTCACATCGTTCACCCTAAGGGAAAATGAACACGTAGATGTGTTCCCTGCAATATCCGTGACCGTCCAGGTAATGTTCCGGGGGGAGATGGATTGCGGAATCGTTTTACCCACCAACGTAGCGGTGCCATCAAAACTGTTGGAATACGACGTTATCGAGCAGTTGTCAGTGGCGGTGATGTTTAACGCTGCCGTCCCTGTGTAATTACAGCTTGTGGCATTGACCGTTGTATTTGAAGGGCAAAAGGTGATGATCGGTGCATTGACATCTCGGACGGTCACCGTTGACGCACAGGTATTGGAATTACCGGCACGGTCTGTTACAACCATCGTTATGGTATTTGCCCCAATATTGGCACAGGTATAATTGGTTGTTGCGGGCGCCAAAACCAGTTGCCCCGTCGGTGTACAGTTGTCCGAGGATCCGTTGTTGATCTCAGCAGCCGTCACCGAGACCGCACCGGCCCCCACAGCAGTAGATAGGTTTTTTGTAATATTTTGGCAGGTTGCGCTAGGCAGTATATTGTCTGTCACATTATAGACTTGCGTGGACGTGTAGGGACCTCCAACACTCGTGGTTGCCGTGAGGGTTACATTATACGCCGTATTGGCAGCAACATTTGGGAAGGTGTGGCTTACATTCTGGCCTGAGGACGTACCCGTTCCATCGCCGAAATTCCAAGACCAAGAAGTCGGTGATATTTGTTCAATAAGCGTAATGGAAAGATCATCTATACCCCAATGGTTTCTATCATCAAAATTGGTGTAATCTTGGTAAAACCTAAACATCGTGCTAGGCGTTTGGGCGCCGGCAGGAATTGTTTGAGTGATGTAGGTCCAGTTAGAAATTATTGAAATGACAATTATGTTTGTCCAAGAAGCGCCACCATTGGTTGAATACTGTAACGCAACCTCTTCTCCAGGTCCTGGCAAATCACATCCGGCAACTGGATCACTGGTTCCATAGCGAAAATAAAAACCGATCGTACCGCCATAGCGGGCATCGAGGGTATTCGATTGGAGAAAACGTTTATGGGTCATGCTATTGGCATCCTGTACCCAAAAATAATTTGAGTTGTCTGGCGAATTCGTCACACAAGGCGTGCCATAGGTGTATGCCGTAGAGGACCAACCACTCGGCAAGGTGCCGCCCGAATTAAAATTATATGTTGATGGCGTTCCTGGAGCGACCAGCAAGCCGCTGAAACTCACCGGTGTAGTCGGGCACGTTATTGTTCCGGGAGACGTTGAGAAGGAAAGCGTTTGTGCCTGCAGCAGAGCGCCAAAAGCGACCATTGCCGTCAATGAAATACAGTGTTTAAAGGTATTAAAGTTCATAAACGTGTAATTTTGAGATGATGAATTTTGATGTTGTTGGTTGATCCAACAGACCACGCCTGGAAACAAAGATGGAGAGCGTTCTATCGTATTTGGAGCACATTCCTTCCCTAATTTCTCCAGGCATTAATATGAGACTACAATATTTATTTTGTTCGGCCCATGTTGCCTTGTCGGAAGAGGCATCCCCTTCTCCCAGTACATAGGTAATGTTGATTTTTTTTGTGGCAGTATTGGTGATGCGCATGAAATATTTGGTCGTATGTACATCATTGACGTCGTCATCACATTCTGACAAACGGTACTGTATCTTCACCAGGGTCGTTTCATAAAACGTCTCCCAAGATTCAAAACCAGCCGCGTTGTGTGTAGGTGCATTGTTGGAAACAACCTGGGCATTGGGCTGCATCACGGCTGCACAACACCCTTGAAACCGCAACGGTAACGGGTAGGAGCAGGTTTCTGTGTGCGCAGTATTTCCCACCAGGAAAAACAACAGAACAGGAACCGCCAGCGCCAAACGGCGCACAGAAGGAGCTAAATTCATGTTAAAAAAAGTTTGATAATGGGAATAACAAAGAAGGAGACGTGAAGGCGTGTAGCGTTCTCTTCATCGAGCGAGTCGGTTTGGATTGATCATAACGGTTAAACAAGCAAGTTTCGTTTGCGTTTGACGCAAGTGAGGGTGTAAGTCAGTCAGGCACGGGAAAGCCGGAAAAATATACGAAACCAGCCGTATCAAGGTGGCAAGATTAAAAAAAGGCATTTTATCCAACGTGTAAAAGTAAACGGAAGCTTTGAAAAACACTCCAAAAAGAAGTTTGTTGCTCAACGCGGATTATGGTGTGATTTTATTGAAATTGATCGCAAGTTTACCGTGAAAAATTAAAATATTGGTAAAGATAAAACAGACCGATACAAACATTAAAACACAAAACTTTGACAATCAGTTTTTTGCAAAAAAAAATGAAAAAAAATAATTCGTTTTTGTAATATTCAGACCCTGTTTTGTCGCCTAATTTACAAATTTATAAATGACACGCCAAAAATCATACCAGTTTTTGACCATTGTTTACGAGATCGTTTCATCGGCAAATAATCCATAAATCTGACATAACTTTGCCCATCATGTCAAGGAAATTTCGGCCAACTCGAAAGATACGAAAAGGTGGGCTTCCACCTGGAACACTCATTTACACGGGGAGCCGAAAAGAAGCGCCCGCCAATGTTGTGCAGTTACAATTCGATGAGCACCAATGCTTGGAAACCGATGGTTATACGGGCAACAACCCTTTGGGTTACACTTGGATAGATGTGCGAAGCCTCAGCGATATACCCGTGATTGAAAATATTGGCCGAGAATTTCACATTCACCCATTGGCACTGGAAGATGTGCTCAATACACACCAAAGGGGCAAACTTGACGAGTACGACAACGGACTTTTTTTCATCGTTCCGAACCTTCAAATGAACGCAGATACGAACGCGTTTGTGTCTGAACAAATTTCCATATTTGCCGGTAAACATTTTGTTATTTCATTTCAGGAAGACCCCGACGACACCCTGGAGCCCGTTCGAAAACGCGCCAAAGATGGTCTGAGTCGCATTCGAAAAAAAGGTACTGATTACTTGTTGTACGCCTTGGTGGATACCATAATAGATGGATATTACACCGTGTTGGATACGCTGGAGGGCAATATTTTAGAGTTAGAAGACACCTTGCATGTGGGGGGTACGCACCAAGGGACCAAAGCAAAAATGTTTGAGCTGAAACGGGTGGCCAATGCGTTTAAACACCGCGTGTTACCCCTGCGAGAGGCCGCAAACCGCCTTTACCGGACGGAAAGCCCCTTGATTGACGAGGCCAACCGGGTTTACTTTAGAGACCTTGTAGATCACGTGGCTCAAATACTCGATGGTATTGACAATCACCGGGATATGCTTTCCAACATGGAAGCGCTCTACCACGCGGAGGCTGCCAATAGGCTCAACAATGTTATGCGATTACTGACGGTTATCAGTACTATTTTTATTCCCCTTTCTTTCATTGCCGGTGTATATGGGATGAATTTTGACAACATGCCGGAACTGCATACTGCCAATGGCTACTTTGTTTTGTTGGGGGTGATGTTTTGTATGCTGGTGGGGATGTTGGCTTATTTTAGGGTAAAAAAATGGATTTGATGTAGTACCTGTTTAGGTGGCACACTGTCTAGCCCAAAAAGGCCCACTTTTTTGTCTCAGATGCGACCACCTAAACAGTTAATTGATTTATTCGGTCATTGATTGTTTTATATGAAAAGATCTGCCTTGCTTGTGGTACTCGTACCGGCCATTATTGCCGTAATTGCGTATTTTCCTGTGGAGAATACACAAAAAAAGTTTCATACCGACCGCGAATTAACGTTGTTCAAACAACTTACGCGCAACGCTGTCGCCGGCAAAAAGGGTTCTATTACAGAAAATAGCGCCTTGTTGTTTCTTCCAATTGATTCGAATATCCTGTTTCCGACCGCTAAAACCTGCGGAGGCTGCCATGGTTACGATCCAAACCTACATGCGTTGGTCAGTAGTTCCGGTGTGGACATCAATGTGTACGACGACTGGCGCTCCACCATGATGGCCAACAGTGCCAAAGACCCATTTTGGCGGGCAAAAGTGCGGCATGAAATTCTTGTTAATCCTACTCACAGCCTCGAATTACAAGATAAGTGCACGTCGTGTCACGCTCCAGCCGGTCATTATCAGGCAAAACTACACGGCCACTTAGACCATTATTTGTTGGAGGATGTGTACCAGGACACCTTGGGGCTTGACGGTGTAACCTGCCAGATTTGCCATGCCCAATCCCCACAAAAACTGGGTAGCCTCCATTCCGGCAATTTGAATTTTGACACCAATTATATTCGGGTAGCGTACGGGCCTTATGAAACGGCTTTTGCCCCTCCGATGCACAATTTTGTCGGTATTACGCCAATTTATGGCAGCCACATAGGTGATGCAGGTCTTTGTGCCGGTTGCCACACCTTAATCACAAATGCAGTAAATGAAAATGGCCAGTTTACCGGCGGCACCTTCACCGAACAAGCGACGTACCATGAATGGCTCAACAGCCGCTACGATGAACAACACGACAACGTCACCTGTCAGGGTTGTCATATTCCACAGCTGCTCGACGAGATCATCATTGCTGCAAATTACCAGTTTTTGACACCAAAATATCCATTTGGGCTTCACGAGTTGGCGGGCGCCAATGTTACGATGCTGAAGTTGTTGCAAGCAAACCGCGACAAGTTGGGCATCAAAGCAACATCGGCTAATTTCGACAGCACCATCGCAGCCACATTCCGAATGTTGCAACACAAAACCCTTGACCTAACCCTTGAAACAGGGGTATTAAATGGTGACTCCACCCATTTCAAGGTAACCATCCGCAACAAATCAGGCCATAAATTCCCGTCAGGTTACCCATCGCGGCGTGCTTGGGTGGAGTTTGAGGTAAAAAACCAAAATGGCGTGTCAATCTTTCATTCCGGCAGGATGAACCCCGATTTTAGCTTGAACGGTGAAAAACCGAACGCAGAACCCCATTACAACCTCATTGATGACCCCGGGAAAATACAAATTTATGAAATGGTGCCGGTGGATGTAAATGGCGTATTCACGAATGTTTTGGAGCGCGGTTATGGCGCCATCAAAGACAATAGACTTGTCCCCCAAGGATTTTCCTTGAGTGACCCAGCCTACGATACGACACAAATCATTGGTGCAGCCCTGACTGACCCGGACTTTAACAGGATGCCGGATGGGACAGAAGGAACAGGCGCCGATGTATTGCATTTTTCCATCCAGAACAAAGGCTATACCGGGTTTCTCACCGTGTCTGCCAAAGTTTGGTACCAAAGTCTTCCTCCCAAATGGATGGCGCCCATGTTTGAGTGGTCTGCACCTGAAATTGATTCTTTTAAAACGATGTTTGATGCGGCAGACCGAGCACCGACCCTCGTGGCAGAACAAGTGCTGGAAGATGTTTTTGTAACGCCTGTAGCGACAAAAACAATAGATATGGACGCTTTTGTTTCAATATCTCCCGCCCTTACCCAAGATGGCTGGGTCTATGTAAAGCCATTGGGTAACATCTCCATTAAAGGAATACGGGTGTGGAATTCAAATGGGCAATTTATACTTGGGAAAAAAAATGGGGAAGCGATACTGTTACCAGAACAAAAAGGATTCTACCTGATTTCCGTCGACACCAACAAAGGCAGCGTTGTAAAAAAAGTACTGCGTTCGTAACGGATCTTTCATGGACTTTCTCAGAACGTCCTTGATTTTACCAAAAGAAACACCAATAACAGTGCTATCGCAATGGCCAGAACCAGGATAGCGCCTTTGCCACTCGAACCCAATGGCGGTGTGTGGAAGGCATCTGCAGCGGCCTCCTGAAGTATCTCCCGTGCCAAAGCCGAATCTTGGGGACGAACATGCAACCGCAATACTGTCTGCAGTTGCGGGAGTACCGTTTGGGTGGTGGTGTTGGCCAGAAAACAATGGATACCCTCAGATCTCAACCTGGCGGCGGCCAATTCTGCTTCTAATGCGGAAAAAAATTTGGCCACAACCTCCCCTTCTTCCGCCCATGCGGGTATGGCCGCTTCATCAAAATTAAAATCTTCGGGTACGTTATTAGGTTGCATCATGACATGGTTAAATCTGTAAGTTACGTACTCAGGGTCGGTCACTCAGGAATTCCCCTACCCTGTTCAGCGAAAGTACGGTAATAAAGATCATTGTCCCCGGAAAAAGTGTCACCCACCAGGTATCCAATGGATTCGCAGTACTGTTTTCGTTGAAAAAAAGACTGCCCCAAGATATACCCCTGAAAGCCTGGCCTCCAAAACCCAGAAAGGACAGGTAGGACTCTAGGAGTACGGCGCCTGCTGCGCCAAAAGCCACCGTGATGAAGACAGCTCGAAGGGTGTTGGGGAGCGCGTGCCGCAACAAGACCCGCCATTCAGACATTCCCAAACCCCGCGCTGCTAAGATATAATCCAAGGTGCGCACCCGAAGCAATTCAGCACGAACCAACTTGGCAACGCCCGTCCATCCAAAACCTCCTATCAGGGCAATCATTACCCAAATAGTTGCTTGCGTAAAACCACGCATGGCAACTGCCATGGCGATGATCAACACCAGTCGCGGTATGGAGGAGAATACTTCCGCCATGCGCATGACCAATGTATCGACCGGAAAAGAGAAGCGTTTTGAGAGATACGGAACACGGCGCAACCCCCACCCCAACCTGTTGAAAACAAACATTACGACCAGGAATACGCCAATACCATGGCCTATGACTACAAAGGCATTGGC
>CAIZLM010000151.1 GCA_903933805.1 uncultured Bacteroidota bacterium
AAAATATTACACAAATACTTGATAATCATACAAATAAATAAGCGTCTCCAACGATACATGGTCGGCAAAAGCCGACTAAACGCGTCCATAGCGCCCATGCCCATGATGGGCAATACCATCGGGGCAATCTATATGACCCCAAAGGGCCAGATCAGTAGGGGTAAAGTTGCGAAATCGCAACTTTACCCCTATTTTTGTTTCAAAATTTGACGATGCAGTTCGCAGACATAAAAAACGACATCGCTTTCCGCAAGATTTTTGGCAACGAGCAGAAAACAGCTCCGCTCATCTCGTTTTTAAACGCTTCCTTGGAGTTGGAAGGCATTCACCAAGTGGTCAGCGTCTCCATCGCCAACCCCTACCAGTTCCCTCGCATTGCCGGGGAAAAGGCAACCATTCTGGACGTTCGGGCTACTGATCAGACAGGGCGAAAGTTTGTGGTGGAGATGCAGGTGGCCGATAAGACGGGGTTCGACAAGCGCGTTCAATACTACATCTCGCGGGATTATTCCATGCAGATTGATGCAGGTGAAAACTATCCGATTCTGAATCCTGCGTACTTTATCGGGATCCTGGACTTTCCATTTGGCACCGACACCGACTACCACACTCGACACTTAATATTGAACAAGGCGACCAGCGAGCATCTGTTGAAAGACATTCAATTTTCTTTCATCGAGTTGCCCAAATTTACCAAAGAAATGCACCAGTTGGAAACCCCCATTGACAGGTGGACCTATTTTATCAAACACTCCGAAGAACTGCACGTTATTCCGGATTTCGCCAATGAAGACGAAGGTTTGAAGACCGCTTTTATTGAAGCCGATAAATACCAATGGAGTAAAGAAGAGTTGAAGGCCTATGACAATGTGGGTATTAAGGAACAAGATGAACGCGGAGAAAAAGAGATTATCGCCCAAAAAGCAATGGAAAAAGGCGAAAAAATGGGACGTGAAATTGGACGTGAAGAAAGTACATTTGAAATGGTCCTTGCAATGCATAAAGAAGGTTTTAGCATGCAACAGATTGCGAAAATATCCAAAAAAAGCGAACAAGATATTACACAAATACTTAATAATCATACAAATAAATAAAAAAAGCCCAACTATAAGATATTCCCGCCACGGATGGGCATCATTTGGTCAGCCAAAAGATTACAAAAAATGTAACAGGTTAGCTGGCACGCTGTCAGGACCAACAAGGTTCTTTTTTTTGTCTCAGACGCAAACACCTAACCAGAAACTAATTTCTGTTTTAAGCTAACTGCCCAAAGTAGATAAAGCGCACATTTTTGGTAGCAGAGCTAAAGGCAATTATAATATTGGAAGTGATATAGACCTTGCTTTACAAGGTTCCGATTTAGATTTTAATACCATTAGGCAAATAAGTTACTTGTTAAACGAAGGTAACTGGTTAGCATGGTCGCGCCTGAGACAAAAAAGTGGCCATTTTTTGCCAGACAACGTGCCACCTAAACAGTTGTTAACTTTGTGTAATAAAAAGTAACTTGTTGGGTGGTAAAGGCGCGTATATTCACTAGAAATGTGCACCCCATGACGCCCAACAATGCCCAACATAAACTGATATTGAAACACTCACCGCTAATTTACAAGACAACGACATTCCAGAAAGTATCATGGACATGACAATAGAAAACTACCCCGATTTCTTAGAGCAAAGACGGAAACTAATTGCAATCAAACTTCGGAATTATTACGAAACATTGTAGGAATAAACTTCTACTGTAACTGAGCTGGTCCTTGGCTACTCACCAGCGTGGCGCCGGGTCAAAAGACCCAAGCGCGGCGGCTTTGAATCGGTGGTGAAGCCAAGGTAGGAATTGGGGTTAGGCCTGGAACACCACGCGGGGCGGAATGATGTTCCGTTCGCATCAACAGTACTCGCCACACTACCCGTAAGATCAGCGTCCCAGGGCGAGTCTTATTTTTTTATGGCTTTCTCCACTTCTCCCTTGCTTTATCGGAAGTTTAACGGCATAATAACGGAAGTTTAAACTACCTTTGTACTACCGAGAATATGCCGTTTACACCAAACTTCAATATCACTCCCAAGCTTGCATCCTGCCTGATGCGCATCGAGGCCGCCAAACAAGCGGTGCAGGATTTGCCGATCACACCTTCCGTTCTTGCGACCCTGCGAGAAACGGCACGACTGTTTTCAACGCACTATTCTACAATGATCGAAGGCAACCGCCTGACACAGGAACAAGTGTCTAAAGTGATTGAAGAGCGGCAACATTTCCCTGGCCGTGAGCGTGATGAAAAGGAAGTGCTTGGCTACTACGCCGCACTGGAGAAACTGGAGCAAATTACTGATACAGGAAAGATCGTAACAGAAACCCATATTCAAACGCTACATGCGCTCGTTCTGGCCGAAGGCCGGAAAAAGGTAAAACCTACACCTTATCGGGATGGACAGAATGTCATCCGCGATGGACGCACCCGTGGTATTGTCTATATGCCGCCGGAAGCTAAAGAAGTGCCCGTGCTGATGAGAGAATTGGTGACCTGGATTACAAGTTCAGAGCGTTTGGAGTTTCCGTGTCCGATGCGGGCGGCTATCGCGCATTATCAATTTGCCACGATACATCCATACTACGACGGAAACGGTCGCACAGCACGTTTACTAACAACGCTCATCCTCCATTTAGGAGGATATGGCCTGAAAGGGCTTTACTCTCTGGAAGAATATTATGCGCGAAACCTTGGGGGATACTATGAAGCGCTCACAGTCGGCCCAGGGCATAATTATTATGATGGCCGTGCCGAAGCAGATATTACCAAGTGGGTGGAATATTTCTGTGCAGGGATGGCAGAGAGTTTTGAAAGCGTAAAACGCCGTGCACAAGAATCCGCCGGAAGTGGGGCACAAGATTATTCACCAGCCTTGCGAAATCTTGACCCGCGTCAACGCAAAGCACTTGAGTTATTCCGCCATAATTCCACCATTACTAGCCATGATGTAGGCGTACTGTTTGGCATTTCAGATCGGGCGGCTCGGAATTTATTATCGGCCTGGGTGGACGATGGCTTTGTGGTGGTTGCTGACCCTTCAAAGAAAAGCCGGAAGTATGGGCTTTCTGAGCATTACCAGTCGATAATTGGCAGTTAATTGAGCAGGGGTCCTGTATAGGTGTGCCAATTTCATTGCCCGTCAACCGGGGTTTGTTGCCACTGCGCCCATTTTTGCTCAAACAGTTCAGGGATTTGATAGTCAATTCCAGAATGTCTGCGCTTACGATTGTAGTAAATC
>CAIZLM010000152.1 GCA_903933805.1 uncultured Bacteroidota bacterium
ATGATGGCGTTCGCTTAGCTTTGGTAGCGGGGGATAAAAAGGACTCAGGATGACACGCGTTTTTTTGGTGTTTTGGAATGGTAGTGGTGGCTTGGCATTGCAACGAGCATAAAAAGCGCACAGGATGACACCCGTTTCCCAAAAAAACATCCCGATCAGCGCGCGCCGACCGCGCTGTTGCGGGTGAGATAGCACGCTGATCGGTTCATTGTCATTACTTTTGGCGGAAACATCCACACACATGACCATACCCTTCGATCCGGAAAACAGGATACAGCTCCACGACTTGCGTTTTTTACCCAGTATTTCAGCGCAAGAGGTCCAAACGCGTGTTCATGCATTGGGCGCGGCTTTACAAAACAGCCTTTCCGACGATACCCCTTTGTTTATCAGCGTGCTGAGTGGCTCTTTTATTTTTACAGCCGACCTTGTTCGTGCGTTCGAACACCCGTGCGAAATCACCTTCGTAAAACTTACCTCCTACGCCGGCACACAGTCAACCGGTGATGTACAGACCGTTATGGGGTTGGAAAAAGACATTTCTGGGCGCCACTTGGTGGTGGTGGAAGACATTGTTGATACCGGACGGACGCTTCATTTCTTCCTGGAACAGCTTTGGGCCCAACAGCCTGCATCGGTCACGACGGTTGGCTTTTTGCGCAAACCGGATGCCGCAAAATTTTCCGTAAAAATTGACCTCGTTGGGTTTGACATTGAAGACAATTTTGTCGTAGGCTATGGACTCGACTACAACGGGTTGGGCAGAAATTTGAAAGGGATTTACGTGCTGGAACCGACGACGCACCAATAAAAATAGCTGGCGGCGTGGGTGAAAATTAATCATCTCCGAAAAACGAAAGGGCGGCGAAATCAGCGGGTATCGGCACGTCGGGCTTTTTCCCAAACAACCGATTGCCGCCCCTGGAGCAGCCGAAAAAAACCGGCGTACATCGCCCAGTTCATCAGACAAAAATAATAGGGTACAAAAAAAACTTTGGCCCTTATTTTCTTTGTCTCCAGCGCCCAACCAAGCAACGCTGCCGTGTAAAACACCGTTTGTGCCAACAACAAAAAAAGATATTCAGGTTGGTTTGTGGTTGCCAACAAAATGTTGACCACCAATACAAGGGGCAAAAAAATGGGGGCCAGTGTCCAACGCAGTACCCGGTGGGAGATGTACTGAAAGGAGAGCACGCCGTACCGAAAAACATTGAGCAACGAAGATAGCCGGACGACCGCCTGCAACCCGCCCGCAGCAATACGCACCTTGCGCTTCATTTCTTCGGCAACCGATGCGGACGAACTTTCCACCGCAAAAGCTTTCGGTTCATATTGTACCCGCCAGCCTTTCTGGGCGATGCGGATGGTGAGATAAAAATCTTCCACGAGGGTGTCTTCCGGCACATTTTCATAGGCTTCGGTGCGGAAAGCAAAAAGTTCCCCCGCAGCACCAACCACAGACCACAGTTCGGCATCCCATTTCTTTAAAAGACTTTCATATTTCCAATAAATACCCTCTCCTGCGCTGCTGGCATCGTTTTTTTCGCCCATCGAGATGCGTTTTTCACCGGCCACAGCACCAACCTGGCGGTCGTCGAAATGGCGCACCAACAGCTGTACGGCATCCGGATTAACGCAGGTATTGGCATCCGTACTCACAACGATGGGGGTGGTTACCTGTTCCATTGCCCGCTGGAAGGCCGCAATTTTACCCTTGCGCTCCGGCTGGTGCAACAACCGCCAGCGAACATCTGTCGAAAAAGGGTATTGTCTTATTCGGTCGGTGGTGGCATCGTCGGAGCCATCGGTCACCCACAAAAAAACGATCAGATCCCGCGGATAGTGAACCGCCAGGGAGTTTTCAATTTTTGAGACGATCCAATCCTCTTCGTTGTAGGCACACACAATGAACGTAACCTCCGGAAGGGGTCCGGAATTTTCCCACGAAGGTTTCTCAGGGGCTTGTTTGAAGCGTACCAGCAGCCACAACACCAACCCGTAGCCCAGGTAGGCATAAAATATGAGGAACACCCCCAACCAAAAAAATATTTCCAGGAACAAAACTCCCATGGCGGGCAAAGATATAGTCAGAACGGTACGTTTTGTATGGAATTCAACCCTGTATTTGAACGAAATAGGGCAGATTACCGTTACTGTTGTCTTATCTCCGGGTGTCGGTGTTTTTTGTGACAATAATATGTCGATCTACAGCAAATCACAGGGTACCTTCGGGCGTAGTTTATAAAAAGAAGTAACAGGCTAAGTAGTCCCTTCTGAAACAAAAAAGTGGCCATTTTTTGCCAAACGAAGCAGATTTTTGCAGGTTGTAGCAGCACCGCAGTCAAAAAAATCGGCGAAGTATGGCTGGAAATGGGGTTTTTTGGGCCAGTCAGCATGCCACCCAACCAGTTACGAAAAAAATCTCCAAGTCTATGACGTACAAATTCATCCTTGCCGCACTCCTGCTCTGCGTATCTCAGGCCCTGTTTTCACAGGAAATTTCAGAAAAAAACCTACTCAAACACGTTACCTACCTGGCTTCTGACAAACTGAAGGGCCGTGGCACAGGTACCCCTCAAGAACTCAAGGCAGCAAAATACATTGCCAAACAATTCAAATCCATTGGACTGAGCCCTAAAGGCGATAACGGCACGTATTTCCACAAATTTGGCTTCAAAAAAACAGCCGACCCACACGGCGGCATCGATGAAAAATCGCCACAGGTGTACAGCCAAAATGTGGCCGGATTCCTAGACAACGGCGCCGACAACACCATTGTAATCGGTGGCCACTACGACCACCTCGGACTTGGATACGACCACAACTCGTTGGACGCCAATCCAGAAGGCAAAATTCACAATGGTGCAGATGACAACGCCAGCGGCATTTCAGGGGTCATTGAACTGGCGCGATTTTTCTCGGAAAATGGTGTCAAAGAAGCACACAATTTTCTATTTCTCTGCTTTTCCGGAGAAGAACTCGGACTCATTGGCTCCAAAAGATTCACGGAGTATCCCACCATTGACCTAAAAAAGGTCAGTTTCATGGTCAATATGGACATGATTGGGCGGCTAAATGCAGACAAACGCGTTGTTGTAGGAGGTGTGGGCACAGCACCCGATTTCGTACCGTTGTTCAAAAGCATGACGACCGGCCCCGGCATCAAACTCGACAGCGCCGGTGTAGGTCCCAGCGATCACACCTCTTTCTACCTGAAAAACATCCCGGTGTTGTTCTTTTTCACCGGACAGCACTCCGACTACCACAAGCCCAGTGACGACACCAAATTGGTCAACTTCCCTGGCTTGAAACAGGTCCTGGAGCTGGCTGTCAATGCCATCACAGCACTGGACAAACAACCCAAATTGACCTTCCAAGAAACAAAAGCCAACGAAGACAATACCCCAAGGTTCAAAGTGACCCTCGGTATCATGCCAGATTACACCTTTGAAGAAGAAGGCGTACGCGCCGATGGCGTCACGGAGGGTAAGCCGGCGTTCAAAGCCGGCATTCAAAAAGGGGATGTCATCATTGGGCTCGGAGATATGGAGGTAAAATCCATGAAAGATTACATGAAAGCACTCGCCGCCCACCAAAAAGGTGATGTGGTGAAAGTGAAGGTGAAACGCGGTGATACCGTCAAAACCCTGGAAGCCACTTTTTAGACCATTGGCGTCGATACCCGATGTTATCTGTAGCCCTATTTATCAAGATGCCGTATGACCCAACAAGGATCATACGGCATCTTTTTGTTATCGTAACTGGTTAGATGGCACGCTGCCCTTACTGCCCGATTAGCAGGGGGGCGCCCTTGCCGCTGCCCATTACCACGATTTTGGCATTGGGGGAATTGGCCAATTCTTTTTGCGCTTTTATCTGCTCATATTGCAACAATTTATCCGTCAAAGACGACGTAAGGATGCGTTGGTAATCGGCAATACCCTGTGCTTCTACGCGTTTTCTGTCGGCCTCCTGCCGCTCTTTTTCCAGCACAAATTTCATTTTCTGCGATTCCTGCTCCGCGTTTATTTTTGATTCAATGGTGGTGCGCACCGACTGTGGCAGCGTGACATTTCGAATCAAAATTGACTCCAAGACAATACCCCGGCTGGTAAACTCCTTTTCAATGGTCTGAAATATTTTTTGCTGAAATTCGTCCCTTTTGGAAGAATACAAGGCAATAGCATCGTAATACACCGCATTGTCGCGAATTTTGGTGCGCGAGATTGGTCGAACGATTTTGTCCGTGAGGTCCTTTCCAAGGGTGCGCAGAATTTCCGGCGCTTTTTCAGGTACTATTCGGTACAGAACAGAGAGGTCAATCACCACTTCAAGGCCATCGGCCGTGAGCAAGCGAATGGCATCATCCCCTTCTTTATCACCCTCATCGTGGACGGATGACATGGTATAATTTTGGGTACGCACATCAAAGTGGGCCACCTCGACAAGCGGATTCACCACATTAAGGCCTTCCGTGAGGAGGTTGGACTGCACTTTGCCGAAAAGGGTTTGCACACCCACTTCGCCGGGCTGAATTTGAACGAAACAAGACGTACTGAGACCGAGGACGAGGATTAATCCGCCGAGTATCATCCCTGTTTTTACAAACGCTGCAAAAGCAGGATTGACTTTCGAAATGGTGGCGCTGACGCCAATGATGAGCAAACCAAGAAAGATGAAAAACATGGTGTAGGTTGGTTAGATGTTAACATGATACTACATAGCAGGTGTAAACTGCTTCAGAAAGCGCACATCGTTTTCGAAAAGCAGCCGAATATCTCCGATTTCGTACAAACGCAGGGCCTGTCTTTCAATGCCCATACCGAAAGCAAAACCGCTGTATTTTTTAGCGTCAATGCCGCACATTTCCAACACATCGGGATCCACCATGCCGCATCCCAGGATTTCAAGCCAGCCAGTGCCCTTCGTGAGACGGTAGTTTTTTTCTGAATCTGTCCCCAGCCATATATCCATCTCCGCAGAAGGCTCGGTGAAAGGGAAAAAGGAGGGGCGAAGTCGAATTTTTGTTGTGCCAAACATTTCTTTGGCAAAGTAGTACAGTGTTTGTTTAAGATCGGCAAATGAAACCCCTTCATCCACATACAAACCTTCTACCTGGTGGAACTGACAGTGCGAACGGGTGGAAATGGTTTCATTGCGGTACACCCTTCCCGGAGCAATGATGCGGATGGGGGGCTGTCGGTTTTCCATCACGCGCGCCTGCACGGGCGACGTGTGTGTGCGCAACAGCATACCGGGAGCATCTACCACATAGAAAGTATCCTGCATATCCCGGGCGGGATGGTCTTCCGGTGTATTCATGGCCGTGAAGTTGTGCCAGTCGTCTTCAATTTCAGGCCCATCTACCACGCTGAAGCCCATTCTAGAAAAAATTTCCACGATTCGGTTCATCGTCACCGCAATAGGATGGCGGGAACCCAGTGGAACTGGCTCACCGGGGGCCGTCAGGTCGATTGCCTGTCGGTCATGGCCCTGTTCCTGTTCCTCAAAAGCCTCTTTGAGCGTTTGATACTTTGATTCTGCCGCTTGTTTTAGGGCATTCATCAATTGACCGTAGTCGCGTTTGCGCTCGTTGGGTACGTTGGCCATTTCACCCATAAGGCTTTTCAGGATTCCCTTGGTGCCAAGGTATTGAATGCGAAACACCTCGAGGGCTTCGGCATTTACCGGGGTGTCGGCGTCAATGGCGGTTTGGGTCTGCTGGGCTTTTTCAAAAATATCGTGCATAAAATAATAAATTGCAGGTTGCAGGAAGTTTTTCTGGCAGTGCAAAGGTCGGTTTTTTAAGACAAGTTACCTTGGTTATATGTCGGCAATATTACCGAAAACAAATGGTAACTGGTGAGCATGGTCGCGTCTGAGACAAAAAAGTGGCCATTTATTGCCAGATGAAGCGGATTTTTGCAGGCCGTAGCAGCGCTACGGTCAAAAAAATGGGCGAAGTATGGCGGAAAATGGGCTTTTTTGGGCCAGACAGCGTGCCATCTAACCAGTTACAACAAATAAAGTAACTACTTTTGTACACAGATATATGGTTGGTGGTCGCGTCTAAGACAAAAAAGCGATCTTTTTTGGGCCAGACAGCGTGCCACCTCACCAGTTACGTTACGTACACAGAAAATAAATTGGTATCATGAAAATATACAACTGGGGCATCATCGGACTGGGCCGCATCGCCAGAAAGTTTGCCGACGACCTTGCCCTACTCCCCAATGCCAGGCTTCATGCCGTGGCCTCCACCTCTCCCCAGCGCGGCGCAGAATTTGCCGCCGAATACGGCGCTGTTCACGTATATGAGCGTTATGAGGACCTCGTCAACTGCCCTGATTTGGATGTGGTGTACGTTGCTACGCCCCACATATTCCACTGCGAAAACGCCCTGCTTTGTCTGGAAAACAAGATACCCGTACTCTGCGAAAAACCGTTTGCCATGAACGGAGCCCAAGCAAGAAGCATGGTGGCTGCAGCCAGAAAAAACCGTGTTTTCCTGATGGAAGCGCTGTGGTCGCTCTTCATACCGGGGGTCACCGAAGCCATGCAGTTGGTCGCCAAAGGAGAAATTGGCGATTTACACACCATTAAAGCTGATTTTGGTTTCAACATGCCGGTTGACCTCGAGTCTAGGGTGTACAACAAAGCGCTCGGCGCAGGATCCTTGCTCGATTTGGGTATTTACCCCGCCCTGCTCTCGGTGGCAATGTTTGGAAAACCGGAGGAGGAAAACATCTTTGCCGCTGCTACATTCACCCAGACGGAGGTGGATGAAAGCTGTGCCTTCATTTTTCAATACCCCGGCAACAAACTGATGATGGGCCACAGTACCATCGTCGCCAATACCTCCCTGACCGCCTCGCTCTACGGATCCAAAGGCACCATCCTGATGCACCCGCGCTGGCACCACACCACCAAACTGACCATCTCAACCTACGACGGCCGAGAAGAACACAAGCGCGACATCGACGTGCCATACGAGGGGTGGGGATACCAGTATGAAGCAGCGCATGTCATGCAATGCCTTGAAAATGAAATGCTGGAAAGCAATGTCGTGCCGTTAGAACTTACCCTGGACCTGACGGAAACGCTGGATACCATCCGCAGAAAAGTAGGCCTGGAATATTAATGGCTTCTCCAGAGCCAACCAGCCATTTGGAACATCAACCGCGATTACCCAAAAACAACCTCCACGACATCTTCCATTTTCAGTCCCAGAAGCGTGGACGCCTTCCCCATATTGACCGCAATTTCAAGAAAACCAGCGGCATTGAACAAACAGAGCTGTTCCCCCATGGGAACATCGCAATAGTTGCCAGACAGCCTGGTGATGGGGTCATTCCGTTTAAACAACAGGGAAAAATCGCGGCCCTGCAAGGTCTTTTCAAATGTTTCACGTTGAATATTGACCACCACATTTTCAAAATTATCCACGTGAATCACCGTGCCACAAATTCGAGTGGGCGTGATCACCGGTTGAATGGTGATGCGCTCCAACAACGGCCCCGCGAATAGGCCTAGCTCGTTAAAAGGGGCGCCAGATGATATATGCCTGACCGCGTCGGCAAAAATATTTTTTATCGAAAAATGCCCCGCATCCTCCGCCGGTAGCAACCGAAGATTCATGGGGTCAAGGTTGGAAAATAATATGGTGAGCAAACCATTGTCTGGCGCTAAAAAAAAATGCCCCTCGTGACGAGCAACAACAAAACTGGAATTCGGCTGATACACACAGTTTACCCCAATCAGATGTATGGTGTTCTCGGGAAATTCACGCCATATATTCGCCACCACAAATGCCCCTTGAACAATGTCGAAAGGCTTGATATCGTGCGAAATATCAACCAACAACAGGGTAGGCGTTCGAGCAAGCAGGGCGCCCTTGCATGCG
>CAIZLM010000153.1 GCA_903933805.1 uncultured Bacteroidota bacterium
ACACCGAATCAGCAGCCAGGACACCGATTTACTCGGCTTATTGGGCGACACACCCGTTGTGGGACATATCAGCAATGCCTTTAAATCTTCCAGAATCATCAATGGAAATAGCATGGAAATGTTGCCCACGGGCGTCATGGACTTCCGGATTTTACACCGTTTCGGAGAGCTTTCAGGTGGTGGCTATGAATTTTTTGGCCTAGATCAAGCATCCATGCGGATGGGCTTGGATTATGGGCTGACGAAAAACTTGATGCTCGGTATTGGTCGCAGTACATTCCGTTACGATAAAGTGTAACAACTTGCAAAAAAGCCCCCCAATGTATCGTTGGAGGGCTTTTTTATTCCAGTAATTACTTAATCGGGTTGCTTTCTGAAAAATGACTATATCTGCCTCAATCCCGTCCGCCTTACCCGTAAAGTATTGACTATCATTGCCTAATTGAACAGTCCCCTGACATCATCGTCATCGTTCTCGTCGCTTTGATCACCTGTGAGGTGGTCTTTAAACACCCATTTGGTCTGAATAAATTCTTTGCTCAGCAGGTCAAATTCAGACAATCCGTGCAGCACCAGTTCCATAAAAGTGTAATATTCTGCCGGATCCACCTTGGTAGCTTCCACCAGTTTTCTCAAACCGGCAACTTGGTCCAATTGTTCCTGAAATGTATCAGCTGGCAGGTCATTGAGTAAATTGACGCTGTTTCCTGCAGAAAACCAGGCTTTTACGACGCCAAATGGATCGCGTTCTTGTCCCCGCTTGAGTTTTGTCGGATTCGGAAAGTGTTGCAGGAACACTGTTTTTACAGCTTGACCAATCAGGGCCATTGCCACGGCATTGGCCCCTTCTTGTTCCCCCTCATACACCATTTCGACCTTGCCGGTAATGGCCGGGATAACCCCCCAAAAGTCGGTGATACGCGCTGTTGTATTGGTTTCATCGTTGCGCAAAAGCCGCCGTTCAGCGGTAGAGAACAAATTCTCATAAGCGGCAATGGTCAAGCGTGCGCTTACGCCACTTTTTTTATCCACAAATTCACTGTCCCGGGCGGCGAACGCAATTTCTTCGATCAGGTTTTTAAGCACGGAAGGCGCAACAATGCGTTCACGTTGTGCGGCGCTTACGCGGGCTTCCTGTTCGGTGATTTTTCTGCCGATATCAATCGTGGTAGGGTAGTGGGTGGTAATTTGGCTTTCGATGCGGTCTTTCAGTGGTGTAATAATACTGCCACGGTTGGTGTAGTCTTCCGGATTGGCGGTGAATACAAATTCTACATCGAGTGGAAGTCGCAGTTTGAAACCGCGTATTTGCATATCGCCTTCCTGCAACACATTGAAAAGAGATACCTGTATCCGCGCTTGCAAGTCGGGCAATTCATTGATAACAAACAAGCATCGGTGGGAGCGTGGGATCAGTCCGAAGTGAATAACGCGTTCGTCTGAATATGGAAGGCGGAGGTTTGCTGCTTTGATGGGATCCACATCGCCTACCAAGTCTGCTATACTCACGTCAGGGGTTGCCAGTTTCTCGATGTAACGTTCATCGCGGTGAAGCCAGTCAACAGGGGTGTCGTCGCCGTGTTCTGCGATGAGATCCTTGGCCCAACGGCTGATGGGCGCCATGGGGTCGTCGTTGAGTTCGCTGCCTGCCACCACGGGAATATAGTCATCCAGTAGGTGTATCAACATGCGGGCAATACGGGTTTTCGCTTGGCCACGCAACCCCAGCAGCAGGATGTTGTGCCGGCTTAATACGGCACGTTCCACATCTGGAATGACCGTGTCGTCGAAACCATAAATGCCTGGGAAAACATCCTCTTTGTTTCGGATTTTTTCAATAAGATTGGCGCGTAGCTCATCTTTGACAGAGCGGGGCTGATAGCCTGATTTGCGTAGGTCGCCGAGTGTTCGGATTTGTGCGAAGTTTTTCATTGATGGGGAAAACGCACCGGCGCCTGTTTTGTTTAGCAAATCAGCAGATCAGTTGATCAAAGGCTTATCGAATCGTACACCACGACTTTCTCCCAAAGGTGGCGACAAGACTCAATAAACTGTAAATGAATAGGATGCTGCTGATATTCCTGCTCTTCGGCAGCCGTGTTAAAAATCATGAGCAATGAAAAATCATACGAACGGTCAATCACTTCCCGATGGGTGTCTGCCGCTATTCCTATGTGAAAAGTGTGGGGGAGCTCAATGGATTGCAGCGTTTGTATGCCTGCGGCAAGTTCTGCGCGCAACAAAGTGTCTGCGCCTGCTTTCATCCAAAAAAAAACGTGGTGTACAAACATGTTTTGATGTTGTTGTTGAACCGCAAAAATGCACAAAAACTGGCAATGGCCGTAGGTGATTTGTAACTTTGCCCAAATTTACCCTACACATGGTTCAGAAGCGTTTGATGTTGGCTCTTTTTATGGTTGCGTATGTTGCCAACCATTCCTATTCCCAAACCCTATTTCAACAATCTTACCACCTCGCATTGGTTGACCAATCCGTCGCAGTTGAAACCCTCACAAATGGACAACTCGTACTCGCAGGGTTTTCAGCAGCCGACGTATCCGGGAAAAAAGACATCTGGGTGACGCGCCTCAGTACCATGGGAGATCCACTTTGGTCAAAAAACATCGCGCTCACGCAGTCTAGTTTTGCAACCGCCGTTCAACGGACGAGTGACGGCAACCTCATCGTTGTGTACAATACAACAGGAACCTCTAACAGCGCCAAAAATTCTGGGTGGTTTAAAATTTCCACCGATGGCGATATCCTATGGTCAAAAAAAGCCATCGGCAATTCGGCGCTACTCAACATTGTTCCTTCGGCTTCTGGCGGCTACCTGCTTTGTGGCCAGAGTTTTAGTGTCTCGGGTGGACAAGTAACCGGGCTCGTGGTTCGAATTGGGGAAGATGGCGCCATCCAATGGTCTTCTGTCTTTGGTGAAAACGGTAACAGTGCTGTTACGGAATGTTGGGAAGATTCGTCGGGATTTATCCATTGTTGTGGATTTACCAGTGATGCCGGTGGTGATAAAAATGGCTTTTGGGCAAAAATGGGTGCTGATGGCGCCTTGGTGGGCCCTGTTCGCCGCTTTGGAAGTGCCCAAGCCGATGAATTTACCCGTATGGCGCCCATGGGCGTGGATCGCTTGTTGCTGAGTGGCTACACCAAAGGCTTTGGCAATGATAACCATGCAGCGCTGTGGACGGTCGTAACAGATTTAGACGGTAACTTTAAATTTTCGAAGACATTTTCCCTTGCTGAAAGCGACCTGGTTTCCAATGACCTCATTGCTTTGCCGGGAAATCAGTATTTATTCGCCGTTGGGGAACTTTTAGCGCCTTTGGGCCAGGCTATCTTACTGAAACTGAGTGTTGACCTGGATCAATTGTTTGCAAACCGGTACAAAGGGGGCAGTGAATCCGATGTGTTTTCACAGGTTATTTCCACGGTATCCGGGGGATTTGCAGCAACGGGTGTTACAAACCACAATGGAGACGCAAACGCTTACCTGGTGGTCACGGATGCAAATGGAAAACTCGACAATGATGACTGCTGCCCGCAGGCACTCGAAATTGTCCGTCGGGACGTGCTGCCGGAAACATCAACTTTTATTCCCACCCAAACGGCCTTCTATGCTGTTCAAAATAGCACATTGGGTGTCACTGATCGAACTGTTACAACCATTAACCTGTGCCAGCCGATAGCATTGGATTTCATGTTTTCTACAGACACCATTTGTCCGGGCGAATGTGTTGATATCATGGTATTGGACAGTACATCAGGTGTCACGTATTCATATGATTATCAGGGCGGTATTGATGCTCCAAGCGAGCCTGGAAAAGTTTGTCATACAGATGGTCCGGTGCTATTTGTTACCCGCAAAGGTTCGAACGGCAACTGTGAAAAAAGTCTCACCAAGCGTGTGTCCATTGGCTCGAAAAAAGACCATTTTCCGAATGCTTTCACACCCAATGGCGACGGCGCCAACGATGTATTCAAGCCTGTCTTCGACTGCCCTGCGCTGACGATGCATTTTTTGATCTACAACCGATGGGGCAACGTTGTTTTTGAAACAAACGATCCAAGTGGTGGTTGGGATGGAAAAACAATGGGTAAAGATGCCCCATCAGATGTTTATGTTTGGACGTTGGAGTATGTTGTTGTGTTCAATGGAACGCAGCAAAAAATCAATGAAAAGGGCGATGTAACACTGTTGCGCTGAGAGGAGCAGTGTTACAACCAGTTAGGTGGTCACTTTCTGGCCCATAGAGCCATTTTTTTGTGTCCGAGGGGTCCACTTCAGCCGTTACTCCGTTAATTTGGCGTAGTCACCCGCACCCGTTTGAGGGACAGTAAGTTGATGGCATTTCTAGAAAGTCCGGTTACGCCTCGGCGTGCAAATTGGGCTGTTTCATCGTAGAACAACAACACAACGGGGGCTTGATCGATCAGAATTTTATCCATGGCATGATACAGTGCGTACCGCTTGGCGATATTTTTTTCCAACAAAGACGCCTCATACAGCGCATCGAAATCACGGTTTTTGAAATGGGTATAATTGGGTGGTGTGCCATTATTGCCATAAAAACAGGTGAAAAAACTTTCTGCATCGGGGTAGTCGGCAATCCAGGAGGCGCGAAAAAAAGTAGCCTGGCCATTGCGCATGCGCTCGCGCAGCAAGGCTGTTTCGGTCATTTCAAGGACAACCTTGATGCCCAGATCCTCCCATTGTCGCGCAATAAACGTGCAGATGTCCATGAATTCCGCGTTACAAAGCAACGTTATCGGGGGGAGTCCATTTCCTCGTGGGAAGCCAGCAGCAGCGAGGAGTTGCGCAGCGCGCAAGGGATTATATTGAAAACCCTGTATGGCTAGGTCGTCAAAAGAGGGTAATCCCCGTGGTGAAAAACCGGAAGTAGCTGGTTTGCCCACATTGTTGCGCAGGTTGCGCAACAGCTGGACCCGGTCAAAACCGAAGTTGAGTGCCTGGCGTATCGCCTTGTGTTGTAGGGGAGATAGTGTGTCTTCTGAGTCCATTTTTATCCCCAGGTATTCGGTATTCAAGTAGGGGTTTTTTAAAAAATAGAAATCTTTGGCCATTGTTGGTTGTAACGTTCCCTCCGACGTCAGCAATTCATTGATATAGGCGCTTTCCAATCCGAAGAAGTAATCTAAATTCCCTTTTTTAAACTCTAAAAACGCGGTTTTTCGGTCGCTGATGAAGGTTGTTTTGACAGCATCGAGGTAGGGTAAATGCTGTCCAATGCTGTCTGTTTCAAAATAGTGTTCGTTTTTAAGCAATACAAGGGCTTGGTTTTCTACCCATACTTTGAACTGAAAGGGACCGGTGCCAACTGGATGACGCCGAAAATCACGCCCGTAATACACACATGCTTCTTTTGGAACGATACTGGCATATTGCATGGTCAAGATTTGGAGCATGGGCTGAAAAGGTTTGGCCAAATGCAGGACGAAAACGGAATCCCCTTCCGTGGTGAATGCAGCATCAACCGCAATCCGATCTTTAAAAATCCAAGACCCCGGTTTGGGCCATTCCTCGTCAAGCAGCCGGTTGAAAGAATACACCACGTCACTTGCGATCACTTTTCTCCCCTTTCCGCCATTGGGAAAGGCTTCACTGTCGTGAAAAAAAACATCGTTTCGGAGGGTAAAACGATAGGTTAGACCATCGGGAGTAATGGTCCAATGCGAAGCCAGACATGGCTTTATGGTCAAACTGTCGTCCAGTTGTACCAGCCCGTTGAACAAGCAATCCACCGCCCAGATATTGTTTTGCGTTCGGGCAAAAGCAGGATCCAGGGACGTGATGGGGTTGTGTTGGTTGTATCTGAAAGCTACACGGTGCTCAGGACTTTGTTGGTCTTGCCGGCAACCAATCATAAGGAGTAGCAGTAACAGCGCGAATATTTGTTTCATCGGAGGTGTAAGGGCGTTCGACAGGATTGGGCCAGCCAGCGTGCCACCCAACCAGTTACGTGATTTTAACGGTAAAAATAGGGATTCATTCAAGTCATTTCTGCCATTAATACAAAAGCAACTGGTTAGGGGGGTACGCTTTCTGGTAAAAAAAGACCACTTATTTGTCCCAGACGCGACCACGCTAACCAGTTACGACAAAAAAAGAGCCGTTTCCCTCTGGGAAACAGCTCTTGCAATATTTACAATTGGTATGTATTACTTGGGTGAAACGTCTTTGAAAGTTGGTGCATGATCCATCATTTTGTGCTTTTTTGCAAAACGGTAGGTGACACCCAGATTGATCAAATAATTAGCGAAGGCTGCGTCTCCGTGCCGAAGTCCAAGCGGATCTGCAAGGTCTGACACACTTTTTACCCTGTTTCGGTAGAGGGCATAGGGCACACTCAAGTTGAAACTGAGTTGATTGAATTGGTAAGAAATGCTTGGTTCAGCAGAAATGACATATCCAGGACGGCGGAAGCCCCAGTCTTCGCCAATGATATCTTTGGCAGGAACTCCTTCTGCGCGAACGCCCAATCCCACCACTAGGCCGTGTGCTGGCCAAATAACATAATTTGCACCAAAACGGAAAGCAAACTGGTCGGCTACGGAGTGAAATTGCGTGATGGAGTCTGCCAAGCTTGCTGGAGCGGTTGTGCGCGTTTTGGCACCATTGGTTTCTTTTGGATTGCTCATGTAGAAGCCATTGAGGTACAGCGACGTACGTTTTGACAACACCGTGTAGGCCTGTACTTCCAAGGTTATGCCCACACCGCCATCACCCAGCTGAATGGACTGATCTACCGCTTTTATGATGGTGGTATCTACTTTTTCTTTGGTCAGTTTGTGGAATCCGCCCTGCACATTGGCGTTACCGGTGGGGAGTTTAAGTCCCAAACCCATGGCAACGTTTGTTTTTTGGTGTTTGGTTGGATTGAGTAACCAATAGGAACCTGAAAGCCGAAGATCACCAATACCTTGCGCGTCTGTGTGAAAACGTTTTTGGTCCGGGTTGGCAGCAATACTGTTGCCATAATGTTCATACAGCGAGGACCGATCATAGGAAATCAGGGGCAGGCTGGCGGCCAGCGTTAAGCGTTTGGTGATGGCATGGCTCAGGCTAATATCCACCGAGTTGGCGGTATTGATTACCTGGGTGCCCAATTCAACCCGCTCTTTTTGCTCTGAATCACCTTTAAAGTGTTTGTAGGATTCAAAATATCGGTATAAAATCCCCACTTGCCAGTCGCCCTTGTCCATTAAAAAAGAGCCGCTACTGGCATTGGCAGCACCACATCCCATGGGGCGGACTGCAACGCAGCCTTGCGCGACGGCAACATTGGGCAATAACAGCCACAATGCAATCGGGAAAATCAGCAGGGTAAAGCAGTATTTCAACATGTCGTACAGAGGTTTGAGTTTTAAAAAAAGATCATCATGCGGTGGCAATACCACCAGGAACTGGCCCAAAGGTCGTTTCAATGATCGGGTCAACTCCTTAGAAACTCTTTAGAATTTGGAGGGAATGGCTTGTCGAGGTGGTGGCAAACCCCTTTTTTTGTCGAGAGAGGCTGGTAGTAGCCGTTTATGGATTGCTACAACACACCCTCTAGATGCAGGGCGAGGGATGTGTATTTGCCCTAGAGGAGGGCAGAAACATCGTCAAAGCATGTGCCGAGTGGCACAAAATATCACTAGATGGAGGAGAAAAATGTTGACACCGAGGGACCATTAAGCATCATAACTTTCGGGAGAAGCAAGCGTGCTGTTGGTCAACTCAGCTTCCAGCAACCGAAGATTGACGGGGACCACCCCCGGAGACTCGCACACCTGCCCACCGGCCAAGTTGGAAAGTTGAGCGACCAAAGGCAGATCAATGCCGGCTGCCAGGGCCATGGTCGCGATGCTGATCACCGTATCGCCAGCACCACTGACATCGGCAATGCTGCGTGTTATGGTGGGGTAGAGGTCACCCTTGGAGTTGCCTTTGAGAAAGAGGCCCTTTTCTGAAAGTGTCAGCATCGTAAATTTATTTTCAAGTTTTTCGGACAGGAAATTGGCCGCATTTTCCAGTGATTCCAAGGTTGTGACAATGGGGAATGGCGAACTTTCCCGAACTTCTTTCAGGTTGGGTTTGAACAAATCAACCCCTTTGTAGGCAAAAAAATTTGTTTTTTTGGGGTCAACGGCCGTAAAAATCCCCTTCGACTTTGCCAGTGCAAGAATGGCAGGAATCAGTCCATCCGTGAGTACCCCCTTGTTGTAATCCTGTAATACAATGGCTTCCACGGGGTAAGATTCCAGCAGTTGTACCAACCGCTGCAGCAGTTGGGCGCTGTCTTCTTCATTCAGGTTGTGGGTATCCTCGCTGTCTATCCGGAGCATTTGTTGAAAATTACCCAACACCCTCGTTTTCAACGTTGTTTTTCGAGTTTTTGACAGCATAATTCCAGCGTTTGATACACCGTTGTTGGGGAGGATTTCTGCCATTAATTTCCGTCCATCCGGGTCGTTCCCAACGACACTACACAGCAGCGGAACACCACCCAGTGCCTGTATGTTCAGCGCTACATTGGCGGCGCCCCCCAAGCGGTCTTCTGTAGATTGGTGTAACACCACCGGGACAGGCGCTTCCGGAGAAATACGACTCACTGAACCCATTAAGTACCGATCAATCATGACATCCCCCACGATGATGATGTGCTGGTTGTGAAATCTTTTAAATATTTCGCTCGGGAGCATGGAGTGCAGTGTTTAAAGGTTAAAAGGGTGAAAAAAAGTACGAATTTTGAGAAAGAGCGGCAGCGGGCATTAATTTTTCTGAAAAACAACTTTTGGCGGCCAACTGGCGGCAAAGTTATAGCAGTTTTTGATGTAGTTTTGCGCATACTTTTCAGACAATTGGAATACCGATTTATTGTCTGGAAGCAAGACAACAAAATTTTACCGCTGCATGGTGATTTTGTAACTGGTTGTGTGATTTTATTTAATGGGCAAAGTGCTTTGTTCAGGATTATTTAGACAGATTTCTCCATGATTGCCAAGACCATTGCCGAATATCAAGCCGAAGGCCGCAGCCCCGAGATACTCTTCTGGGTAGGTTGTGCTGGCAGTTTTGATGCCAGAGCCCAAAAGGTGACCCGTACTGTTTGTGAAATTCTCACCCATGCCGGCGTTGAGTTTGCCATACTCGGTAACGAAGAGCGCTGTACAGGAGATCCGGCCCGCCGCGCCGGCAACGAGTTTCTTTTTCAGATGACCGCTGCCATGAACATTGAGACGCTCAATATGTATGGCGTTAAGAAGATTGTCGCTGCTTGTCCGCACTGTTTCAACACCCTCAAAAACGAATATCCGGTACTGGGGGGGCATTATGAAGTAGTACACCACACCCAACTGATCAATGACTTGATCGTCAACGGCAAACTCAAGATAAAAGAAGGCGGTGACTTCAAGGGCCAGCGCATCACCTACCACGATTCTTGTTACCTGGGGCGTGCCAATGGTGTGTATGAAGCGCCGCGTGCGCTCTTGGAAGCATTGGATGTCGAACTGGTGGAAATGAAACGCTCCCGAAAAAATGGCCTTTGTTGCGGTGCTGGTGGCGCCCAAATGTGGAAAGAAGATGAGCCCGGCGACAAACGAATCAACTTGGAGCGCGTGGAAGAGGCGCTTGGAACAGCTCCAGCAGCCATTGCGGCCAATTGTCCTTTCTGTATCACCATGCTGCAAGACGGACTTAAAGCGAAGGCGCAAAACGAGCATGTTCCGGTGTACGACCTGTCGGAAATGGTACTGTCTAATTTGGCTTGATCACCGCCATTGTACATGAACAGGCCCTAAAAATATTTATGGCAAAGATGTAGGTAGTACGCTGTTCGGCCCAACAATGGCCATTTTTTGTCTCACAGACGACCACCTACCCAGTAACCAATTGATTTACAGTCACCAACATGACAACGACCTACGATCTTACGCCCCATCTGGCCCAGCGCACTGAATTTTCACCCGATTCTCGGCTCTGGGTGTATGTTTGCGACCGTGAGCTGACGGAGGTGGAATCCAATGTTATCCAACAGGAATTGGACCTATTTTGCCGGCAGTGGACAGCCCACAATCTAGCGTTGAAGGCTGCTGCCGAAGTTTTTTACCAGCAATTCATCTTTCTGATGGTGGATGAAACGAGTGCCGGCGCAAGTGGTTGTTCTATTGACAAATCGGTGCACTTTTTGGAACAACTTGGCGCAAGGATGCACGTTGATTTTTTTGAAAGAAAGCGATTTGCTTGGGTTGGAGAGGACGATGTTTTTCAATTTTCAACGGCACCTGAACTGGCTGTTCAAGTACAAAACCAAGCAATACAGGCTACGACACGCATGGCGAACACATTGGTGCAAACCAAGCAGGATTTGGCTGACAAATGGCTTGTGCCATTTCAACAAAGTTGGCATCGGAGAATTGCTGGTATTAAAGCCAAGGGTGTTTAACTTTGCGCGCCACCTTTTATTAAAATTTTTACCCAAACGTTACGCATGAAACTCGCAGTTGTTGGCGCTACCGGTCTTGTAGGGTCCAAAATGTTACAAGTGCTCGAAGAGCGCAATTTTCCGATTTCAGCCCTGTATCTGGTCGCCAGTGCGCGATCTGTTGGCAATTTATTGACATTCAGGGGTGAAAGTCACGCCATCATCGGTATGGAAACGGCCGTCGAAGCAAGTCCTGATGTCGCAATTTTTTCAGCAGGTGGCAGTGTCTCCAAGGAGTGGGCGCCGCGTTTTGCTGAAAAGGGCACGGTGGTGATAGACAATTCTTCCGCTTGGCGCATGGACCCCGAAAAAAAACTGGTGGTGCCGGAAGTAAACGCGGAAGTGCTGACGTCTTCCGACAAAATTATCGCCAATCCCAACTGCTCCACCATCCAAATGGTGGTAGCATTGAAGCCCTTGCACGATCATTATCACATTAAACGGATTGTGGTGAGCACCTACCAAAGCGTCACCGGAACGGGTGTCAAGGCTGTCAACCAACTCATGGATGAACGCGCCGGAAAATCAGGCGAACGGGCATACCCATACCAAATCGATTTGAATTTGATCCCTCAAATAGATGTTTTTACCGACAATGGCTACACCAAGGAGGAGATGAAAATGGTCTTGGAAACCAAAAAAATTATGGGCGATGAACACATACGGGTGACGGCTACCACCGTGCGTGTACCCGTCATGGGCGGCCACTCAGAAGCAATCAACGTTGAATTTGAACGCGATTTTGACCTCGCCACGGTCCGTGAACTGCTGGAAAAAGCACCGGGGGTGGTGGTGGTTGATGACCCCAGTACGCTCCAGTATCCAATGCCTTTGATGGCCCATGACAAGGATGCCGTTTTTGTAGGCCGTATTCGCCGGGATGAATCGCAGCCCAAAACCTTGAATTTGTGGGTGGTAAGTGACAATTTGCGCAAGGGAGCCGCGACAAATGCCATTCAAATTGCAGAATTCTTGGTCGCACAAGGTTTTTTACAATAAAAAGTAATAAATAACCACTGGTTAGGTATAATTTTGCACCTGAAAAGTTAAGTGAAATTACTGAGGTGATTTTTTCGCACAGCAAAAACAAGTAGCAATAACGGTCTAAAGTATTAACAGTCAACAGTTTGAAATGAAGAACAAGATAGTAATCTGGGGAACCAACGCAGCCAATGAGAAAGTTCTAATCGCATTGGAACTTCAAGCAAAAGTCAGTAAAGTCATGCTACACACTTTTTCGGAGGCCATTGCCACGGAAGAATTTGTCACAAAAATGATGAACGACTGGCGTGAGGGCAAAGAAGTAACTTTTCCGGAAGGCCACTCCTCCATCGAACGTGAACTAAGTGTCACGGAAGGATTGCTCCCCGATGAACTAAAAGTGGAACGCGGGGACGTTATCCAACGCGCACAGACAGAATGGCATTTTGCCGTCCTTTCTACCAAATTACACCAAGCCTACGAGCAAGAGTTGGCTGATTTCAAGGAAAAGGTGGAGCAACTGAGCGCCTACGACAACAAGTTGTGGGACGGCCTCAAATCTTTCTGGGATAAGGTCCAAAGCCAATCACGCGAAAGAAATTTGTTTCGCGAACATGCAGACAATCTTCGCGATAATATAAATGTCCTTTTTGAAGACCTCAAAAAGATGCGGACCAAGGTTCAAGGTGAATTCATGGCCGCCTCCTCAATCGTAGCCGACGAATTCAACAAGTCTCTCGATGATGTCGAAGCGCGTATTGCTACCGGTGGATCACGCCTCAACAGTGTGTTCGATGAACTCAAACAGATGCAACGTCGCTACAAAGAGGCACGTATGAGCAACGAACACCGCAACCAGATCTGGAATCGGCTCGACGAAGCATTCAAAAAAGCCAAAGAGCGTAAATTTGGCCCAGCAGCCAACGATGGATCCCTCGCAGAACGTCACGACCGCCGCTTGGTGGGTTTGGCAGACGCCGTGAAAAGAATGTCTGACAGCGTAAACCGTGATGACGAAGAATTGGAATTCCAACGCAAGAAAATTCACAATTCTGAAGGCCAACTCGAATCGCAAATCAGAATGGCTAAGATCAAAATGATCGAAGAACGCCTGGGCTCAAAACGTGAAAAATTGGAAGAAATGAAACGCACCATGGCAGATGTAGAACGTCAAGCCAGTGTCGCCAAAAACAAAGAGGTTAAACGCGCAGAAAAAGAGGCTGAACGCCAACAAATTGAAGCAGCAAAAGCAACCGTAAAGTCGGAAATCGCGGCAGAAATTAAAACAAAAACCTCCCCACAAGTAGCAGAAAAAGAGGATGGCCTCTTCGAAGCAGCTGCCACAGTCCTCGGTGATGTGCTTTTAGATGCCCTCGATACCGCCAAAGCGGTCGCTTCCGTGGTTGCTGAAAAAGCGGAAGAAGCCTACGATAAAGCAACAGAAAACAAGGAAGGTGTACTGGAAAAAGCCAAAGCGGTGGCCAGTGTTATGGCTGAAAAAGCCGAAGAAGCCTTCGACAAAGCCATGGACAAAGCCATGGACAAAGCCGAAGCGGTCATCGAATCCTTCAAATCACACGAAGCATCGCCTGAGCCTCCCGTGGAAACTCCTGTTGAAACTCCTGTTGAAACTCCCGTTGAAACTCCCGTGGAAACAGCAGATACTACTGCGCCTGTCGTACACGAAGATACAGCTGCTCCTGTAGAAGCCGCAATAGAGGAGAAGGGTACAACCAAGGAAGATGCTTGAATAATTCGGCGATTTAAGCTAAGATATTGTAGCCGCCCGGAATGCTCATTGCCTTTCGGGCGGCTGCTTTTTTAAGCGCTATAGCAACCAATTATTGTTTGCAAGCAATCTAAATCATCGTAACTGGTTAGCGTGGTTGCGTCTGAGACAAAAAAGTGGCCATTTTTTGGGCCAGACGGCGTGCCACCTAACCAGTTACAAATC
>CAIZLM010000154.1 GCA_903933805.1 uncultured Bacteroidota bacterium
AGATGGGCTGTTACGGATATTTGGTACAGATGGAAGGCGGGCATTTTCCCTCGGGCTGCATACTGGCGAAAACCGAATCAATACGACAGGCTTAGAAGATGGTATTTATATCTGGCAGGTGGTCTCTGAGTCTCGAAGTATCCAGGTTGGGAAATTGGTAAAAGCATGGAAATAATTATGGCACTAACTCTGGATGGACGAAAAGTTGCGCTAAACGCGCAGCCTTCGCCCATGCTCACGTTCGAGGCATCGATAGGGGAGAAAACGCACTATCCATGATGCCTAATTTTGGTGCACTATTTCCAACAACACGAACCTACGCCTGTGCTGGATCGCTTCGAGTAGATTCCAAGCGTCTTAACTTTCAGAGAAGATGACAAGCCTTTTCTGTTGGTGGCTAAGAACAAGTAGGAGGCGGTCATGCAAGATTCGAGATGCCAAATGAGAAAGCATCTTTTTTCATTAGACGGCTTTTTAGGCAAAAAAATAAATAATATATATGATTGACATACAAATATTTATGAATAAAATTAAAAAATATATAGCAAACTTTTAATTTTGGGATTTGCTAATTTTCCCGTAATTTTGAGTCTTATTAGTCATGAAAAAAAATATCCACTACCACTTAGAAATCGAAATCGACCGCTTGACCAATAGCGTGCAAAACACAATTTCAGGCGATAGTTTTGCAACAGACGTGTTTGAGGTTGCCAAAGCCGACCTGAAAAACGTTGTCAAAGCCAACGGCTGGAAATTCGATTGGAAGGCTGTGGTAAAAGAGACTGACAGAAAGGTTTACAAACTCACGATAAAAGACAACCCCGACATCATCCAAGGTTTGGCAAGCATTAGTGACTATGGCGACCATTTTTATCTTCACCTGGTAGAAAGTGCGCCATTCAATCTTGGGAAAAGTAAACTTTATGCTGGTGTTCCAGGGAACTTGTTTGCGTTCACTTGCAAACTCTCTTGGGATAAAGGCTATGACGGTTTTGTTTCTTTTCAATCCAAAACTAAACTGATTGAACACTACGAATCATCACTGGGCGCAACCCATGTTGGAGGACACAAGATGGTAATATTTCCAAAGGCGGCACTCAAACTTATCAAACAATATTTTCAAACATAAACAGATGGGACATATAAAAGAACCTGCCGGCGTTGATCTCAATGTAGGTCCTATGCCATTCTCTGCCGAGGATCGTCAAGAGGTAAGTGCAATCATTACGCAATACAAAAGCACAGGCGAGATGCCTAAGTTGCCGCGAAAGAGCAAGTCAAGAAGAAGAAAATTTGTTGTCATTAAAGATAGTCTGCTTGAACGAGCAAAATCTAGGACTGTAAAGGAGAAATCCATCGTTTTAGGATCAGATAAATAATAATGCGTTGAACTAAGCACTACTGCCCATGCTGCCTAAACGTAGCACAGGCAGCAGTGCCAACGTTCGAGGCCACGAACTTTGCAATATAGGCGAACGAAATCAGCACACACAGAAGGGTGGTTTTGACATTACAAAGGAAATTTCATTATACCCTAACCCGACAACAGGGCATGTTTACTGGACCCGTGCACAAGACGGGCCTGTGACGGTAAAG
>CAIZLM010000155.1 GCA_903933805.1 uncultured Bacteroidota bacterium
CGTTTGGTAATGAGTGCTTTAGGAAAAGCAATTGATCGCCGGAATTTACCCGAAGGCTTGATTGTCCACAGCGATGGTGGAGGCCAATATGCCTTCGAAGAGTTCCGAAAATTGCTACGCGATCATGGTTTTTTACATCGTATGACACGCAGAGACAACCATTACGACAATGCTATGGCCGAAAGTCTGTTCAGTCGCTTCAAAGCAGAATTGATCGGAAAAGGCGTGTTCGAGTCTTTTGAAGATGCCTACACCGAGATATTTGAGTACATTGAGATTTACTACAATCGTAAGCGCAGACATTCTGGAATTGACTATCAAATCCCTTCCAAAACAAATAATCCCAATTAGCTTTCGCTGATCGGGATTTTGCACATTCTAAGGCCTAATACGCGTTGCGCCATTATATAACAGAATGGGCGCCCCAACTGTTTGAGACACCCATTTCCTTCTTAACACGTTTTTTTTAAAATAGCTCAGCGGTGGGGAGGCTCGCTGTCGCCACCCTTAACGGGCTTGTATCATTTTTTTTGTCGCTGTATGCCCCGCCGTCGCCAACGTGTAATACAGCACTCCACTTGTTTTCAACAGTGACCGGTCCAACACCATCGCGTTGTACCCCTTGGCATAATCGCCTTGCTGCGTGAACAACACGCGGCCAGCTGCATCGTACACCGTCAACGTGGCAGCAGACGCCATCGGCAACTGGAATCCAATGAGCGTTTTATCTTCAAAGGGGTTCGGCTCGTTCTGATACAAGGCAAAACCCGCCGTCGCCAATGCCGTTTCCGACCGCTGCTGCGCCTCCAATACCGGCTGGAAAACCATCACAACCGGCTCAGAGCGGTAATCAGCGTGCCAAGCCAAGGGCGCCAAGTCTTTTTCGCTGATGGATAATACATCCCGGAGCAAATGCCCTCCCGATTTTACCCGAAAACGAAGCTTGAACAACACCGACCCTGCCGCCAAGGTATGACCTTCCGAGGACGCATAAACCAGCCGCAAACGCCCCTGTGACAACTGCCAGGTACCAAAGTTGGACGCCTGAATCGGCATCCCAGACTCGGCTACAACATTCTCAAATGACAGTATCTCCTGATTGAACCAAAACGATGCTTGTAAGGCCACCAAATCATCAAAATGATCGCACTTAACCGGCAATTCCACTGTATCGCCAGACAGCAATTCAAGATCGGGTACCGCAAACATCACCGGAACTGCCGGTGCAGGCTTCAGACCCGGATTCGAATTGGGCGTCACCACATCCCCCAGTTTGATCCCCACAAAATCCTGTTGTACCTGATCGCCCGTGATGCCCGATAGCATTATCCCCTCCGGAAAATTCCAAAAAGACGCAGATTGTGGCGACGTCAACGTTGTTGACAATGGCATAAATCGCCACGACTGCTGAAACTGAATCAGCGCTATCGGATTGCCCAACAAGGCATTTTTGATGTACGCCACATCAAGGGTGTTCAATACATTGTTGTGGTCAAGGTCGCCTGCTATGATCGTGTATGGGTCTGTCAAATCGCCCGTACCAGAAACGTGCTGCGCCAACCGTGAGGCATCGGCAGCCGTCACACCGTTTAACTTACCGGACGTCCGACCCGGCGTAATCGTAAAATTGCTCCCGCCCCCATAAATCTTGTACTCCCCGTCTATCCCAGTCACCATCGACGTCACATCGTCACCTCCCAGCAACACCCGAACGCCCGTGATGCCCTGAATCGTATCGCTGTTCCAGTGTATCTTACCCGTAATCTGTTTGCAGCTGGCGCCCAGCACTGTTGACGCCGTCGTGCTGCAACTGTGACCGTCCGTGATCGTCACCGAATAGGCGCCATATCGCAAGCCACTCAAATCCTCCGTCGTGGTCCCGGCATCCCATAAATACGTGTATGGCATGGTGCCGCCGGTAACTGTCAGGTTTGCCGTTCCAACAGTGGACGAGCAGTTCGCCAGCGTACCCAACACCGTCCCAGACAATACTGCCGGCTGGGTCACCGGCACGGTCAAAATTCCGGTGCAGGCGTTGCCGTCTGTCACGGTAATCGTATAGGTGCCCGCAGTAAGACCTGACAGATCCTGCGTTGTTGGCTGACCAACGCCCCAGTTGTACCCGTATGGCGACAAACCAGCCGATACGGACAAGTCTATCGACCCGTCGCTCATGCCATTGCATCCAATGTGGACGACCGCAGCCGCCGTTGCTATCGGAACCGACAAGACCGTGACCGAGGATGATGCCGTGCTCGTGCACCCATTCGCCCCTGTGACCGTCACGGTGTATAAGGTCGTAGTGGACGGCGTAACTGTGAGTGCAGCCACGGACAGTCCCGTGTTCCATTGGTATTGGGCGCCGCCAGCAGCTGTCACCGTCGTGCTGATACCCTGACACACTGTCGTTGTCCCCGTAAATGAAACCGTCGGCGGCGTTTTCTCCACCACGGCAACACTCCGTACTGCCGTACACGAAAACGCATCCGTGGCCGTCAGCGAATACGTTCCATGCCCAAGGTTTGTGATTCGGGCGGTGATATCGCTTGTGCTCCACAGATAACGCGCTGCGCCGTCTGCCTTCAGCTCCGTCGTAAAGCCTGGGCAACCCGTCAACGTTCCCGTAATTGTTGGATTAAACGATTCCACGGCATTGTCCGTTACCAATACGTGCAGCAACAACACATCCATGTTCCCGTCTAGGTCTGTAACCTTGATCGAAACCTCGTACGTATTGTCTGTATTCGCATCGGTTGGAGCTTCGTAATTCGGCTTGGATACCCACGTCAGCAGGCCTGTCGTGGCATTCAGGGTGAATTTAGCCTGGTCCGCACCACCCGCAACACTGTATGTCAGGCCGCTTCCCTCAGCATCAAGGTTATCAAAGGCCCCTGTATCGTACAGGGCGGTGCACGAGTTCTCCAAAAAACGAACCGTATCCGGCGTAAACAGGTAAGGATCCCCCGTATATGCCGGATCAATGTTGAAATATGCAACCCCCGTATCGCGTTTGAGTAAAGGATCATCGCAATCCCAACCAATGATCTGTACCTGTTGACTGCCCGTCCAGAGCGCATTCAGGATCGTTGCGTCCAATTGGCCATCTGCCATCGCCTGCACGTCCAATGGCGCCGCCTGTATGATTTGTGGCTGCGGAATTGAACCAACCGTGGCGTTGGGGGCAAATGTCAATGTTGAGGCAATATCATATTGATACTGACGTGCCGCATCATAAAATTTAAAGGAAATATTTCCCGTAGCACCACTGCTCAATACCATGAAATACCAATAACTGCCGCCTGACAGTATCGGCGTGGCAACCCCGCGCAACGTGCCACCCACGTATGCCGCCAGCTTACAACCTGCCGTCGCCAACTCCGCATCCCCGAAACGCACCTTCCCGATGATCGACATCGTGCCGTTGCCTGAAGCAGAAACCGACCATGCAGGCGACGATACCGTACCTTCAAATGGCAGCATCTTAAAATCAAACTGACGGCAAGTGCCAGACTCGAGGTACGCGTCCAAGGCAAAGCCCGGGAAGGTCTCACCAGGCAGAATGATCTGTGTCGGCAGGTTGTTGAACCGAAAGGTAAAGTCCGGCAACAAATTGTACACCACCGATAACGATGCCGAATGGGCCGACAAGGTGCCCGACTCCGTTGCTGTGATCCGAATGGTGTCCTTCCCAAACCAGTCTGATTCCACAGATGTCACCGTCAGGACCCCACCCACAACATGGGCAGTCAGGTGGGCGCCAGACGACGCCGACCACACAACCGGATCGCTGTCCACACTTTCTAACAACGGCGACAAGGCAAGCGCGGCAAACGAACGACCCAAAAATGTTCGCTGCTCCGATACAGCCGATAAGGTGATCGGAAAATCATTCGACGTGTAAAAAGATAGCATCTGTGGCGACAATACACTCCCCAGTTGACTGTTCCGTACAAATGAAACCGTCTGCGATGCTACCACGATTTGATCGTCAACAGCACTGTAATATCGAAGTTCAACCGTCTCTCCAGACGTCTGGTTCGAAAATATTGTAAAAAAGTAGAACGCCTGACCGTTCAACATCGTTGGGGTGCCAACGCCGCGACACTGACCACCCACAAAAGCCCCCACCTTGTTGGCCCCACTGTTCACCGTCGTTCCATCCAACACGACCTTCGCGTTGACGTCCATGCTGTACTGAAACTGTGCCGGCGTAACAGACCAATTGGGGGGCGTGGCACTCAACCCGCTGCTCACCAGCAACAGGCAGGCCATCAGCCAATGCTTATATTGTTCCCGAAACATAGTGATTGATTTTGGATGACTCCAATGAATTGGTGAAGAATAGCACGCGAACATACCAACAGTTCATATTTCACTGGTTGGACCTCCGCGTGCCATTCATGGTCTATTTACCGCTGTATCACGACTTTCCTCGACAATATCTCGTTCCCCACTTTTAGTTGAACGAAATATACGCCGGCGGGCAAGCGCGTACCGCCTTCCGAGCGGCCGTCCCACACAAAAGCGTTCAAACCCGCGTGGGCTGACAGACGTTCCAGTGCCTGAACAGCGCCCATTGCATCGCTCACTGTCAACACCGCATCCCCAACTGTTTCAGCCGTGAAGTTGAAATACGCCTGCTCGTTGAACGGGTTGGGATATACTTCAAAATACGACACAAAATGGTCCTCAGCGGCTTCCGTATCGCTCGTCTTCCGGGTGAAAGGCTGCGGCGCCTCCACAGATCCCAACTGCGCATCCGCAGAAAAGTACAGCGACTCCTGCAGGTTATCTACCGTCGTGCCGTCGTACAACCGGAAACTCAAGAGTTCGCCGGATTGGTTGGCGTAGGCCGTCAGGAAGAACAAGTACGCATTCAACGGCGCTACATAAATTGCTTGGGCCGCGCCACGCAACTGTCCGTTTACAAACGTTCCCAATTCAAAGCCGGGCCCTGTCACGTTCAGCCCCTCGGCTGACAGCATCCCAATCAGCGTCATAGAATGTTCAAATGCCGTCGGATCTACCGTCCAATACGCAGATGTTGGCGCCGAACGCTCGGCTACCAACGGTGCCATTACACTGTTGTCAGGATACGTCAGGGTGCCGGGGTTGCTCAGTTTGAGCAGGTAGCCGTTGGGCGCCTCCATATAGGCGAGGTTGCCCAACCAGCCGAAGCCCGCCACATACTGCGCAAAAGACGTCTGGCTCTTGATCACATCACCGTTCAGCGGTACCAGGCTGGCAAGCGCCGTGTTTACCGGTAAGGCTGCCTGCGGTAGGTAACCAACCCAGTTCCAGCCCGCACTCACCGGAATGGACGTGGTACTCACGTCGATCGGATGACCCAGCATTTTGATCGTGTCTGCTACATCGGCACGGTACTGGTACATGGTGGTGTTCGACAACGAGGACAGAGAACCGATCCACGCGTCGAAACCAGCGCCGTAGTATGTGCTGAAAGACGATTGTCCCTTGATATAATCTTCCTGTGGATCACGCAGGCTTTCCAGCGCCACATTGACCTCGGGGTCAGGAAATTCCAAGTTGAATGATATCCAGTTCCAGCCGTTGTGCAGTGGTATTTCTCGCAACAACAGGTTGTTTGTGTGCACCGTGATCGGGTACTGTGGCGTACCCTCGAGGTCGTCGCTCTCGAATGTAAACGACTCGGCAACCGTGCCGTATAACAAACAACCGCTTGCGTCCCAGATTTGCAGGTTGATATCGCCACCCGAAAAATCGTCGCTGTACACCGTCAAAAAGGCTTCCCATTTGTTCAGAGAAGGCACATACTGCAAGTAAGCTTTGCCGCGACATTCCCCGTCGATGAAGGCCGCCACGATGTCTGCATTGTCGGTCGCAAGGGATCCTTCGATGTTGAGTTGAAGGGACATGTTCATCGAGTACGTGAAGTCAGATGGCCTAATCTCCCAGACGGGCGGGCGACAAATCACCCGTGCACTGACGTACAGTGGCTCAACGCCCTCCACCACATCCAGTCGGAGGGTATCCACAAAGGCCCCGAAGACCATCGAACTGTCGAATTCAAACGTAATCTCCGTGGCGGAACCAGGCGGCAGCGTACCAATTTTGGGTGATACATGCATCCAGTCCGGCACACCCAAAATCTCGAAATTCGTGGCCTGTCCGCCGGCATTTTCGATTTTGCGCGTCAGCGTGATGAATTCGTTCTCGTATTTCATGATGTCCACATTGCCACCCACCCATCGAATGGGGTTTCTGTCGCAGAAAAACTCCCACTTCTTCTCCACGAAAGCATTTGCGGCCAAGTCCTTGATGTTGTTGACTTGTACCCGAAGCACCTTGTTTTCGATGTATTTGTTGGGTACATTCGGTACAATGGTAATTTTATCGCCCGAGCAGGTGACCACCGCGTCAATCAGACTACCCGTTTCGGTGTCGTAAAGACCAACGTTGTTGTTGCTGAAAAAATCCGCCTGAATCAGTTGGTCACAGCGGATCGGTTCGGAGAATGTGATGCTGATCTCGTCGCCGGATGACAACACCCCGTCTGCGGGTTCAGGTGTACCCACTATCTCGGGCGGCGTGCGCTCAAGTCGGCCTGATATGATCGTCGAAATCCCCGGATTTTGGGCGCCATAGCACTGCGTGATGGCCCTGATTTCGTACTCGCCATCTTTGAGACCCTGGGTATCCCACTGCACGATTTTGAATACATCATTGTTGAGTTGCGCTTTGGGGACATCCACGATGTTGATCCAGGCGCCATCGCCTTGTTTACGGCGGTACTGGACGCGGATCAGTTCCAAGTCGGAGTCGTATCGATTGAACTCGTTGAGCGTGATGAACAAGGTGTTTCCCGCACCGGGGGTCAGCACCCAGTTTTGAAGCGGAAAGCCAATGTCAATCGGGCTGCAAGGCTCTAGGAAGTACACGTCCAGGTCAATCAACTCGAAGAAGGGCTCCGGAGGCCAGTCGCCATTGTTCAGGGCATCGTAGCGAACACCTTCACAATCCGCTATGGCGTACATGCTCAGGTTCTCGTAGGTAAAGGCATTCGGACCACGCTCGACGGTCACGATGACTTCCTGCGATTGGCCGGGACCAACCAGAAAAGTACCACTTGGACTGTTTGTACCCTGTACTTTGACCACCGCCCCGTCGGGGTTCGTGGCGTTGTACAAGGCCAGCGAGTAATACCGCCAGTCTTCCGACTGACTTGTGTTGCCCAAGTTGAACTTGAACACCGCTGCGTCGTTCATGGGCACATTGACCGCCACCTGCTTGTCCACCGTCAGGTCAAGACCATCGCGGGGTTGGGTATTGGGCTCGTGGGGGCATGACGACTGGCCGCTGATCAGGTCAAAAACCGGCGTGCCATACACGCGGTCTTTTTTGATGTTGACGGTAAAGTTATCCCCCACATCGTCGTCGGCAAGGGTGTAGCCAACGGTTCTGGACTTGGTGGCGGTATTCGTCGTGGAAGTACTTTGTTCCGTCCCGAATTCCATGGCCAGACCACCAACAAGACCAAGACCGTTCACCTTCACGCCAAATTCAGCAGAAAATCCGGCACTGAAGTTCTGCGTCCAGGAAGTGGTGGACGACTGACTGGTTTCGGTCGTTTCTGATTCAGAGTACGTGACACCGGAGTCAAAAGAGATGTTTTTTGAAAAAACAGCATCTTTTCTGTTCAGCACATTGCGATCAACAATATCCTGCCAGCGGCCAGCGCTGGCCGTATCACCGATCAGGTTGAGCGATGGGATGACCGAATTCAATATCTGGTATTCAGAATAAATAAAGGTGGTGGAGAACCCTTCCGGAAATACGAACAGCCCCTTATCCAGGTAATAATCGCATATCGTAGAGTCGTAGAGCAATTCATCGGTGATGCCATACAGAAAGTTCATCGCGCCACCCATGTACACGTCACCGCCTTGATCGCTGCCTACTATTACATCTCCGCTGCCCGTAGAGATGTTCTTGGTAGTCGTGATACAGGTTTCCATTTCATTGGAAGAATAAGCCGTCGTGCTGGAGGAGATGTCAAATCCAAGATTGGCTGTTACATTCACCTTCAGCGCGGTGGAAAAAAACGGTGTTCCCGCGCTTGTCTCGATCTCTGGTCCCAATGACACCGTCACTTTCGAACTCAGGTCTTGCGAACTGGATGAGGAGAACGACCAGTTCTGGCAGGTTGTCTCGCCACTTTCCATGAACGCACTCGAACCATCGCCTGGGGGGTCGTGCAGGATCAGCATGGGAATATCGGGAGACGTCGAGGTGAAAGTCGTCTGGCGGGGCCTGCGGCCGAGTACCACGGCATGCAGGGCATCGGTCGCCTGCTCGTCGTGGGCTTTGGCCGTCACCTGCAGGTATTTTTTGTACGGCGCGGTGATGTTGGGCTCTTCTACCCGGAACTTGTGCTTCAAACTGCCCGCAGTCATCAGGGTATCAAACTGATTGAGGTGGGCAATATCATTGTTGATGGTCAGCAATGCCGTGTCCACATAGCAGCGACCTCCATCATAATCCTCGTACACCTTGATGGTAACGTCCGCTTTCTGCAACATGGTGAGCATGGGATCACCACAGCTGTTGGTGGGCAGAGGCGTTAATTCCACATTGGGCGGTGCAAAATAGATGAAGTCCGCCGTATCATTCTGCATTTTCAGGTCGAGGGTTGCGCCTCCTTGCAGTTGAAAGTAATCGTAAATCACATTGTTTGAGTGCTCGATGACGGCAACCGTCACTGAATCAGGCGGTACGCCGTCAAAGGTAAATTTACCATTTTGGGGCAACTGTTTGATTTGCTCGTAACAACCGTTTAAGGTTGATACTTTTACCTTCACGATAGAACCCGTGGGCACCACCGATTTGCGGCAGTATCCACCGGCCATTTGACCTACTACTTTGCGCTTGGTCTGGTTGCGGAACAGGATACCTGCTACCGGAGTTGACAGGTTCCCCAACTCCCAAAATGCCGGGTAGAATGAGTGCTGTTCAAATTTAGGTGTCAGCACAACCGAGGAGCCTGGCTCAAAATCCGCCGAAAAATACCCCTCCTCGTCGGTGATGATCGGGGGAAAATTCGAATACCCGTTGACCAGGATTTCTACTTTTTTTTGAAAGCAGTAGGTGTTCTCAAAACGAACATAACCGCTTACCGGTATCGTGCTCTGATCCGTAAAATCCACTTGGTCGGTGCTGGTATTGCTCGGATTGAGACTCACCAGACGCGAGGCAGGCGTAAATTTGTGGGGCAGTATATCGGTGATGGCGGCCACGGTGCTCCATTGGGCGCCGTGGGTGGCGCCTTCACCCGTCAGCGCAGTGCCCATATCGTGCAATGCCGTCAGGGTTCCTTCATTCAGGTTGAAATAGGAGCGCAAAGCCGGGTTGGTTAGGCTTGTGCCAATGTTCGCGTAGGTTTGAATATTGGACAAAGAAAGCAACTCGCTAAAAAATGCTACTTCGTCAACCAGACCGGTAAAATACGCCTGGTGACCAGTGCTGCCATCGGCCCTGGCGCCGATTTTCCAAGGTTGACCATCCCAACCCGTGGCACTGTACGTTTGGCTGGACAGCTCCGTCCCGTCCTTGTAACAGGTGACATACAGGGAACCGCCGCTCTTGCGCAACACCAGTGCCAGGTGGTGAAAACCCATCTCCAGCGGACCCAGCACTTCGGTGGTACTGCCAACGGTCAGTTCCAGATTGCCGGAATTCAGGCCCAAGGTAAACTGGTTTGTACCGCCTGCATCGGCTTTGCTCAACAGCGCTTGCTTCCCGCTGAAATCAAACGCCTTGACCGTCATCGTGACCGTTGCGCTGTCGGACAGTTCAACGGTCGTCAGGTCTGCATAGTTTTCATTAACCGCATTGAATTCCAAGGATTGATTGAAGTAGAAATTTTTACTGGCTGAGGCAGTAAAAGTGGCCCCGGCGCCGTAGTTGACGCCTTCAATTTTATAAAAACCTGTTTCGTCGGTGATGCCGGCATTGGAAACCGGAGATTTATCGCTTGTCCAAGACGCCCCACAGAGATACAACTTGGTTTTATACGAGGCAATATTGAACGCCTTACTACCCACCCCTTCATCGAATTTCCAATAAGAGACCAGTCCGGTCGTTGAAGCACTGGCCGTCTGGTTCATTAGCATCTGGATTTCCGTTTGCGGAAGTTGCCGATTAAAAAAGCGCAATTCATCCAGCTTTCCTTTGTAATTACCCGTGGCATCAGATTTACGTCCGAGGAAAAACGTGGTAACAGCCGATTGTATGCCTGTTACGGCTGTTTCAATCAGTTCACCATCCACGTACAAAAGCGCGGAAGAGCCGTTGTATGACACGGCAATATAGTGCCAAATGTCGGCTGTCGCTGTTGGAAAAGCATACTCCAATTCGGTGACATGGCCAGGGCCGTTGCCGATTCCAAAACGTACACCTTTGCCCGAAGCTGCGGGCAGGGTGTGCAGCCACCAGTTTTGCGACAGCCCACTTCCGAAATCGAAAATAGCGGTGCCGTCGTTGTCATCGCCCAGCTTGACCCACGTGGAAATGGTGAATTCCTCCCGGGGAAAATGAGCTTGATATTCAGCAAATGCCATGCTGTTTCCATCAAATTCAAGTGCTGCGCCGAAAGTTGGGCTTAGTACAACCACTGCGTCTTTTACCGGATTACCGCTGAACGTTATTACCTCGCCGGTGATGCTGCCATTCGGGTTCAGGAATCCAAGCGCATCACCACGAGGACCTTCACCAAAAGAGTTGACACCCGCCACCTCGTAGGTATAGAAGCGGCCTGCCAGCACATTGAAATCAATAAAAGAAGTCGTTTCCCCATCAACAGTGGCCAACAAAGCACCGTTTCGATACAATTTATACGAACCCGCTGAAGGCGAAAGCGGATCCGGATTCCAGTTAATCTGTATCCTGTCGTCCAAGTCGCCCTCGCTGGCCATCACCACCGGCGAGGTAGGAGGCAACAAGAGTGTGGACCAAAACCCGGCGGCAAGGGTATATTGTTGGTTGATGGCAGAGCCAATCAATGGCTGGCCTGCCGTCACATTCACCCGGAGTTGCTCTTGGTTGAATGCGCCTGTAATGCCTCCATAACTAAAAAAGGCTTGGCCGGTGAGAAAGTCGTCATCGCTGTAGGTAACGCAGTTGGGGCTGTTTTGCGACCATGCTATGTGTACCGTACAAAGCGAAATGAGCATTAATAACAATGATATGTGCGTTTTTTTCACGGATGATCTTGATTTTAGGTTAAAATAATCAGTTGCTTACATCCGCACCACTCAACGCTTAGAATTACCGGTTTCCAGCATGACCTCCAACTTGGCCAACCGTCCGTTGACCGCTTCGTTTACACGTTTCATTGCATCGAATTCGCGACGCAATGAAGCATTTTCAACCTGAAGTTGCTCCACTTGACGCGCAAGCTCTTGTGTGGCGGAAACGTTTAGGGTATGGATTTTTCCGTAGTCAACTACGTGGAAGTCATTCACCTCTTTCCCGTAAACGAAAACCTTTTCAGGCTGATTGAATGACGCATTCCAATCTTTGACGGTAAAAGCGCTACCCTCAACACTGATAACTTCATACACCTTACGATCCCCACCATCTTGAATAATATTCACCTTGTCGCCAGCAACCAAATTATTCGCTGAAGTCATGCGGAATGTAGCTTCGTTTCCGCTCACTTTAAGAGCGGCAGGTTTTGCGTAAATATCAGGAATAGAGTTTTTCTCATTGGTAACAGCTTGCGGGAAAACTTTTTCAACCTGTTGGGCGATGAATCCATTTACCACACCAGAGCCTTTTGCAAGAGTATCCACGTGGCGATAGTTTGTGACCTCAAGTTGCATCAGCGTCGCGAGGTCATTCTTACCTGAACACAACTGTAAATCTCTTTTTATGCGACGATCAGAAAGTGTATAAAAAGAGGGTGCGCTTATATTTGCGTTTGCTATAATAGCCATACCCTGATTACTGGCGGCAGCCGGGTTCAAAAAGGGGCCGTTAGTGGTGTAATAAAAAGGGGCTGGGAAATAATAGTTGTTTTGCCCTCCGAAAATTGTACCATGTGCCATCTCTGTCCAGCCATCACCGCGGAGTTTAATGTGTAAATCAGCGCCACGAAAAAGTTGTAGATCTACGCCCGTGTTCGAATGAAAATTGCCATTAGTACTATATATGCTGTTGGTTGCCTGCAAGGTTCCATTCACTCTAAAACCGTCGTTTTCGGTAGAAGCACGAATCTGACCATTACAGAAAAGAGTCACAGTTCCATCGGCAGTATATGCATTAATATTCTTTTTTCCAGACAGGTTAAAATTGCCGTTAACGCCCTCGATTGAGACCGTTCCCCAGTTATCGCCTGATTTCAGCGTCAATGCCGTATGGTCATCCTGACTTGCGCTGCTGATCAATGCCTGAGCACTACCATCCGCATTGTGTACATGCAGATTCTGGCCTGCAACTGGCGAAGCCGTACCCACGCCTACTGCTCCCGCCGACGGGAAGGTATTGCTCTGTCCGATGAGCGAGAGTGCGTACGGTGCGCTGGTGAGTCGGAATCTTGGGATCAATTCTGAACCACCATCGACGGCAATTCCGACAAAATAAGGCACATTAAACGCGGCGTTGAGCGGTTCGGTTGAGCCAAGCAGTGCGCTGTAAACACCGCCAACCACTTTGATATTATCTTGGGTCTCTGTCCACACGGCTGTGCCACCGCTTTCTACTGTGTACAATTTGAAGGTCAGACTGTAGGTGCCGTCTGAAACTGCAGAACCGGTGGAATTTCGAATGGTTCCCTGCATACTCAGGGTTGCTTGTGCCTGTACGCTACCAGCAACAGTCAATAAAAACAATAAAAACAAGAAACTGCGTTTCATAATAGTGAGAGTTTTGGAAAAAAATGAACAGAATTTGTGTGAGACTTCCTGGATGCCCAGGGAAACCGGGGGCCGTGAATAAATGGTACGATTTCAAGGGCAAAGGACTCGATACCGACGGTATTAATCCCGCAAACATTGGCAACAAAACCGCAAAATGAGCTTGTAATAGCTGTTTAATGGCCCTGCCCATGCCCCCCTCAGGTTTCGCGGTGACAGAAGTGTTATATTTGTATTTGTGAACATTATTCTTCAACAAGTGGAGCAATGACTCCATCATGTTATGACGTTAAAAATCTTTATTCTGGGACTTGTCTTGGGTGTCGGACTTTGGCATACTCCACATTTGAATGCTCAGACGCACGCGAACACGCCTGCAACAAACAGTACCTTGAGTCTGGTGCGCTATCAATGGGATCAAGAAAGCGGACTGCCGGACTGGAATATTTTTTGCTTTCTACAAGACAGCCGGGGGCTGATGTGGATGGTGTCAAATACGGGGCTTTTTACCTTTGATGGACGTATATTTCGCCAAATAAAGAGCGTGCCAACAGCCTTGGGCGCCTCCGTCATTCTTCGAATGGCAGAGGATTGCCACGGCAATATCTGGCTTATCAGGTCCGAGAACAACTACATAACCGTTGATGTACTAAATCCGGTCACCGAACTGGTTACCCCCCTCCACGCTTATGTGGGCGAATCGCAACCCATCCGAATTCCAATGGCCGATGAAGTGGTTCAGTTGGTCAACATGGAAGGAAAAATATGGATTGGTTCCGTACAGGAAGTATGGCAGTACGACGGCGCCTGGAAAAAGGCGTGTTCATTAAAACAAAGGGGCTATTGGTACCCGACATCTTCCGATGGTTGCTGGCTGAGGCCCAAGGATGGGCATACCGTATTTCTGGTGGATACGAACGGGGTGGTATTGGACCATTTTGAGGAACAGGGTTACCGGATAACGTGGCAGTGGGTAGATCGTGACCTTAGTATGTGGATCGCCTATTCCAAGCCCGGTTCGACGGAGGTTGATTATTATTACCAGTTGTTTGCGCGGAACCATGCCATTTTTGCGTTAAAGACCAATTTGCCGCCAAAAACAACTTGGTTTAGCGAATATATTGAGGGGGCTGAAATGATGCGACTGGTGGGCCATGGACTGAACGGCAAATGGGAGCAAGACGGATTAAAGTTGCGGGTAGGGTTGTTAAACACCATCGGGCTCATAGATTTGAGCGGCGCCTACCCGAATGTGGTGGGTATGAACGGCTTTTATGTTGACCGAAGTGGCGGTTTATGGAGCAGCAACACTACCGGGTTATCCCGGTTTGTCATAAAGCCACGGCTTCCCTTTGATACCCGGCTCGTCAATGTCCCTTTCAACAGTATCCGTGGCATGGCTGAATGGAACGGCGCACTGCAGGTACTGAGCTATGGCGGCGCACAGAAAATAAGTCTGTCAGATGGAAGCTGCCGGGCATTGACCTTTCCAGGAGACCACCTCGGCTTGACCATGCTGGAAGATCAGGGAAAATTATGGATAGGATCGCACGCCAGGTTCATTGTTCGGCTTCACGAAAACGGCAAACAAGACCAATATCGTTTTGACAACCAATATGCCCAGACGTTTGCATTGTTGCCCGCTGCTGCAACAGCTGGAGACCTGTTGGTGGGAACCAACATCGGGCTTTTTAACATAAATACAGCATTGGGCACAATAGCGCCAACCGAATTCAAACATCATCAGATATTTGTACTGCATCGAAACGCCCGGGGAATTTGGGCAGGCACTTCCGATGGGCTATTTTTATTGCAAGAAAACGGGCAAATATTGGGGCATTATTTAGCGCCAAATCCCGATATGGTGTACGAACAAATTGAGCATATTTACGAAGACAAACAGGGCATGTTTTGGCTGGCCACCAAAAGGGGGGGGCTGATCAAATGGGATCCGGTGACGAAGCAAAGCAAGGTGTTCAACACAGAAAATGGGTTGTCCAACAACAACATTCACGCTGTTTACCCCGACGATTTGGGCTATTTGTGGCTGCCCAGCGACTGCGGCCTGATGCGCTTTAGGATTTCGGACGAGCGTGTTCAATCCTTTTTCAAAACGGAAGGTATTGCAGACAATGAATTCAACTCGCTGGCCCATTATCGAAGCCCCGATGGACGATTCTACTTCGGCGGCATCCATGGTATTACGGTTTTTGACCCTTCAGATATTCCAAGAGATACAAACAAAAATCCAGCGTTACAGGTGGTAGAAGCCAAAACGTTTGCTTTGCAAACCGGCTTGTTCTCCAATCAACCTGCCTCTGGTAGTACGCTCCAGCGTTTCACTTTGCGCCCAACGGATGCTTATATTGACTTCAGCTTTTCCCCCATGCTGTATGAAGACGACAAGCAGCTTTTATATGCCTGGAAAATTGAAGGTCTTCAAAAAAACTGGAATTATCAGAAATCTCCCGTCATCCGATTGAGCAACCTGCCGTACGGGAAGCACCTGTTACAGGTAAAATACAGCAAGGTGGGAAATGACTGGCCAACGGAAGCAACCTCCATCGAAATTGTGGCCGAACGGCCGGTGTACCTGCAATGGCCCTTCCTGTTGTTCGCCGCCGGGCTGGCTGTCACATTGGCCTGGTGGTTTAGTCGATGGCGCAACCAAAGACTTTTGGCAGCCAATGTCCAGCTGGAGCGCGAAGTCCACAACAGAACCCGCCAAATTGAGGACAATATTTCGGTCATCGAAAAAGACCGACAACTAATTTCTCAGCAGACGCAGGAACTACGGGCGCTTGATGAAATGAAATCTCGGTTTTTCACCAACGTCACCCATGAACTCCGCACCCCGCTGACACTGATTCTTGGCCCCCTGGAACAACTGCAAAAAGTTGTCATAAAACAGACCAAATCAGCGGAATACATGCATACCATCCAACGCAATACCTTGCGCCTATTAGACCTTGTAGAGGAACTCCTGGATTTATCCAAAATGGAGTCGAATAAATTGGTTCTCGAAGAGAAACCAACACATTTTTTTTCTTTCGTGACTGGTTTGATCGGCACTTTTGTGCAGTATTCCGAACACCGAAATGTGGCGCTGATCCTGCAATACGATTGCCCTAAAAACCTTACTTTGCTGCTGGATACCCGAAAATGGGAGAAAATCATCAACAACCTGCTCAGCAATGCCCTGAAATTTACACCCGGTGGCGGCAGTATTACCGTATTGGTGGCGCAGGTTGATACCAGCCTCGAAGTGCGGGTGACCGACACCGGACAAGGCATCAACCCAGAAGACTTGGCCTATATCTTTGATCGCTACTACCAATCTAAGTCTCCAGACGCGCCCGTGCAGGGTGGAACGGGCATCGGTTTGTCCCTGTGCCGAGAGTACGCACGCTTGTTTGGCGGAGAATTGGCGGTAAGCACTGAACGGGGCGTTGGTAGTACCTTTAGTTTGATTTTTAAACCCAAATACTTGCCGGACACTGTCCCGACAGCTGTATCAATGGATGGAGCAATGGCCCATGAGACCATACCGATCAGCCAGGTCACAATACCCCGAAAACACACTATTTTGGTGGTAGAAGATGATCGTGATATGTTGGATTATATCCGAGGCTTGCTGGAAACAGAATACCATCTTATAGTAGCAGACAATGGGAAAACCGCTCTGGAAAAACTGGGCCGTTTCCCCATCGATTTGGTACTTTCAGATGTCATGATGCCTGAAATGGACGGCTTTCAGTTGTTGCAAAAAGTCAAAGAAAAACAGGCTGATATGCCTTTTATCATGCTGACAGCCAGGGTGGAACCACCCGATAGGATACAGGCCCTACGCCTCGGAGTAGATGATTACCTCACCAAACCCTTCCTAGAGGAGGAACTGACGGAGCGCCTTCGCAACCTGCTGACACGTTACGAAGTGCGGAGGGCCCTGCGTATAGCACCCACGCTAGCAGAATACAAGGCGGAAACCGAGGACCAAACATTCGACCAGAAATGGTTGATACAGGTGGAGGCAATTGTACGGGCCAACCTGAGTGACTTCCGGTTTTCGGTGGTGACTCTGGCAGAAGAAATGAACGTTTCGGAACGTACTTTGCAATATCGCATAAAAATGTTCACCGGACTGACACCCAATCAGTACCTGACAGAAGCGCGACTCATGGAGGCCAAACGTCTTTTGGAAGCGAAGGCATACGAGACCGTGTCGGAGGTCTGTTTTGCCGTTGGACTGAAAACGACACAGTATTTTTCCCGACTGATGAAAGAGCGGTTTGGAAGGTTGCCATCATCCTACTTGTAAGTTTCTTTGGCGTACGCCGGCTTGTATTTTAGATGATCATGTGGACTTCGAGCTGCGATACATCGACTCAGCAGTCAAATGATCGCCGACAATGCAGGCCCCCGGTCATTTTATGCGTTGTCTTGGATCTCTTGAATTCTCGTTACCTTTGTTGTACAACCAACCAAGCAGTACCTATGGGAAAAAAATTGCCAATCGGGCTCCAAGATTTCCGGAAAATTATCGAAAACGGTTTTAAGTACGTTGATAAAACAGCATATATTCACCAAATCACCCAAAATCCCGGAGCATATTTCCTTGCCCGACCACGCAGGTTCGGAAAATCCATCACCATCGCCGTACTCAACGAACTGTACAACGGTAGCCGGGAACTGTTTACAGGCCTCTGGATCGAAGACATGTGGGATTGGACCAGGAAAAATCCCGTCATCAGAATTTCGCTCAGCAGCATCGGGTTTGTCGAAAGCGGGCTTCCCATGGCGTTGCAATACCTTCTTGATAAACTTATCCAAGAACACC
>CAIZLM010000156.1 GCA_903933805.1 uncultured Bacteroidota bacterium
CTATTCTGCTAAAAAAATGAAAAATTGAACCAACAGCGATGTGGTGTAACAAAAGGAAAGCAGATGCACTTCGAGCTTTTTTTAGATTCTTTGTCTGATGCGGCTCATTCATCCAGTTGACTAAAAAAGATAACCCCAGTACTTCCGCTTTTTTCTAACGCCATTTTTAGTTTTTTTTAAGAACACTGGATCACTGGGATTGCCGGCTACATTTGCACGGTTAAAAGATGTGATAATATAGGTATAATATTCGCCCTCAACCGCTGTGTCGTCTTCAAAATAGGTCTTTTCAGTGTAAAAGGGCGTGATGGCCAATAGATTGCGCGGATTTTTATAGCTCCCAATACCCGCACCATCAAATCGGTAAAGGGCATAATAATAGGGTGTTTCATCGCCAGAAAGCAGTTCGCACAAAGCCCAAGTAAGTTGTACCACTCGGGCATTTCCCATCACCCTGCAAATGGACGCTGTAGAAGGGGTTACTTTGGATAAATGTGGCATGGCCGGCATCATTGAGGGTGCAGAATAGAGGACCGTCATGAGTGAATCTTTTACCCCAAGGGTGTTGAGTAGGAGGGGTTTTGTCGCGTAAAAAACGCTGCCACTGACGTTGTTGTTTGCGCGTACTACCCCAATTTGCTTGCTTATTTCACTGGGGTTTTCCCAATGTACGTCGTTTGGTGCATTGTTGATTTTGTAAGCAGCATGTCCAATATACAACTGTTTCCCAAAGGTGTGCGTGCTCCACCAATCAACCAAGACCTTAAAATCAGCCGGCAAATAGCCAACGCTCCAATAAATTTGTGGTGCAATATAGTCAATCCAGTCATTTTTCATCCACAAGAGCACATCGGCATAAAGATCATCATAACAGGTAACACCGGCTCGAGTATTGGAGCCATTCACCGGATCTTGTTCTTTGTTGCGCCAAACGCCAAACGGACTAATTCCAAACTTAACATAAGGTTTGTATTTTTTGATGGTCATAGAGACCGTTTCTATCAGTTTGCTGACATTGTCGCGGCGCCAGTCTGCAATGTCGGTAAACGCACTCCCACTGTTGTTAAAAGCCTCCTGATCGTGCAGTGCCGCTTCCAGGTCAATACCAGTTTCTTTGTAAGGATAAAAATAATCGTCAAAATGAATACCATCAACATCGTATCGCAGCAATACATCTTTAACGATATTATTCAGGTATTGTCGCACGGCACTGCTGGCTGGATTGAAATACCAGCGTTTCCCGTAGCGAAAAAACCACGCTGCTTTACGTTGTTCGGGGAGTGATCGGAGGGGGTGTCGAGCATCTAAACTGGCTGTATCAAGGTTCCAAGTAGCCCGAAATGGATTAAACCATGCATGAAATTCCATGTGCCGATCATGTGTAGCCTTGATCATATATGCCAATGGATCGTAGAGACTGTCGTCCAATGGGCTGCCTTGTTTTTCAACGATGAAACTGCTCATTGGAACCAAACTGGATTTGTAACAAGCATCGCCGGTGGGACGTACCTGCACAAAAACAGCGTTCATATTCATGGACTTAAGTACGTTCAACAGGCTATCAAATTCTGCTTTCTGCTGTTTAGAGGAAAGGCCTGGCGCGGATGGCCAGTCGATGTTGGCTACTGTTGCAATCCAAACGCCGCGCATTTCGTCTCTAATTTGTTCATCAGGCTGTTGCGCCTGCGTCAAAGTAGGCTGCCACATAAAATGGATTAAAAAAGCAAGCGTGTATTGGGTGAAAAATCTCATGCAGCGTTGATTTTGCTGTAAAAGTATGTATAATAGAGCTGATACATCTTTGGTTTTCCGTAACTGGTTAGAACACAACCCTGTTTAGGAGGTTAGAACAATATTTTTGTCATGTTTGAGTGATATCCTACTCCGTATTAACGATAAAAAAAAGGGCCTAATTGTCAATCTCCCCCATGTATATGACGCACAGGATATATTTTCGGAAAACGAATATTTTCTGTTTTCAGGGCTTGATTTGCTTTTTCAGGGCTTCAATTTGGCTTTGCAACGCAAGATTTTTTTGAATTTCCGCTTCTGCCCGTTTCTTCTCTTCTTCTGCGCGTTTCTTCTCCGCAATCAGTAATTGATCTTTTTCGACAATAATATCCTCTTTTTCGGCAATAATATCTTCTTTTTCGGCAATAATATCCTCTTTTTCTGCGATGATGCCTACTTTTTCTGCGATGATTTCATCTTTTTCGTCGGCTAATTTTTTCATTTCTCGATCGAAAATGCGGTCTAATTCGTCCTCAACATCCATATTGTCGCGAATTTCTTCATTGGCGATGGCC
>CAIZLM010000157.1 GCA_903933805.1 uncultured Bacteroidota bacterium
ATGGTCGCAATCCGCCTTTTCGCAGAGGGGGGTTAAGAGGCATCCGCATTTCTGCGGGCCTCAACTGCTTTTAGGTCGCAATCCGCCTTTTCGCAGAGGGGGGTTAAGAGTGACGAAAAAACAAAGTGGGAAAAAGAACAGCAATAGTCGCAATCCGCCTTTTCGCAGAGGGGGGTTAAGAGACGTATAAATCATAATACGTTACGCAAAAGTAGTCAAAATTTTACGTTGATAGTGAAGCATATTAGATCAATATTTTCAGCGGGGCCTCCTGTGTTGCTGCCAATATAATGTTAGCACCGCCAATCACAGTCGCCATCCGGACACATTCCTCGGGCAAGGGGATCAACAAGAGGCTGTCTTGGGGCGACAAGTTCGCCTTGGAAATGATACCCATGGCAGCAGTTTTGAGTTTATCTAAATGCTTTGGATGCAGATTTGCGGCGACAAATACGGACTTCTGCACACGGCTACAGCCGTGTTTTTGGAGGAGTTTTGCGACTTTTTCGCGCAGCCGGTCGTTTTCCAAATCGTAACAAATGACGTAGTGCATATCTGACCAAAGTTTGATGCGAGTGTACCCAGTCCAACAACAGCCGCAACATCAGGTAGAACGAGATCCCGGCGCCGGCGATGGTGGCGGCATCGCTCCAGTCGAACCAACCACCGTCATAGTAGCGTTGTGCAGGCAGCTGATTTTCTGTATAAGGTGAAATGATGATTGGTTGTATGACGGGCTGCAACACCGCACCAACAGCCGCTCGGGCAGGTTTGGCTCGGGCTCTATTGGTTTCGCTCAATTCAACGGAGTCGAGCGATTGCGGATGTCGCTCCTGACGGCCGGTGCGTATGCGTACAGTATCGCCTTCCACGCTTCGGTAAAGCCAAAACCTTACACCCCCGCGACCGCTGCAAGCGCCCGTACTGCGGGCTTCGCTGTCGGTACCATTCATACAGATGCAGCCCACACGCACAGCACCCTCGGGCGCACTCACCCTTTTTGTTTGGCGATCATGACGATCCCGAAAAGACGTGGGTATTTCCCCCTCGTGATCGCTGCTGCGATAGATATCTTCTAAAACCCTGCGCTCATCTGCTTCAATGTCGGGGTCTTGGCCAACCAAACTTGCTGTGGCCCTGAAAAAAGCTATTCCTATAGCGAAAGCGTAACGTTGGGAGGTTTTCATATCGGGATAAATGGGTTAAATGGTGTACCTCAGGTTTCTCCGTAATCCTTCAAAAATACGGCCAACTTTTGCGCCTCCAGATCTACCTGGATAGAACGGCGCACATTGCGACCATCAAAAGGTGTCGGCGTCTTCAAATAACCAAGCATCGCCTCCAACACGGCGCCTTTGCCATGCCCACTGAGCCATAGGCCACGCCCGTCCGGATCGGGCAGGAAGTAACTTTCTGTGCTCATCAAGGGATCCGCTGCCAGCAACAAAGCCACCTCGTCGGCCCAAGGTCGAAATGGCTCAACCATATCATACACGAGCGTAGGCTTGGCGCCGAACTGATCGGCGTGGAGTGCCGCCATAAAGGGATCTAATCCGCTTTTCAAAGCCGCCAAATGCACGGCAGTGTACATCATACCGTACAGATAATTGAGCAATGCATTGAAAGGATCGTACGCAGGCCGTCCTTGCCGTCCGGTGAAATCCAAGCGGCCATCCAAATAACAGGCGAGCTGCTGAAAATAGACCCGAGATGCCGTACCCTCCTGCCCCCGCAAACGTTCGGCGGCGATGGCGGCCACAAAATTGCCCGGCGGCGGCGACCAGTTTTTCAAAGCCCTGGCCTGGGCAGCCATGGTTTTTAAGGTCGTCGGTAACCTTTCGGCATACTGCGGCGGCGCCTTCCCCCAGCCTGCCACGGTTTGAAGCAGGGCCATCTGCCGCTCTACTTTGACAGACAATACGCCGGCTGCCCAAGCATACCCATCCCGACTTTTGGAAAAAATAGCCTGATTGCGCCGGATGGAAGCCAGCGAAACGGACCGACCACTGCCCAATTGCGCCAGCGGCTTGTGGGTGTTGGCGTCTATCAGCAGCAACGGAATATTCTCCGCCGCAGCCAATAACACAGCATCTGAACTCATGCCAGTTCCAGCAGTAAGCAGGATCGCACCCACCTGCCTGACAGCAAACAACTGCTCACCACCAGATTTGACGCGTACCGCAAACATGCCGTTGCGGACAAAGAGATAGGCGCCAAAGGAATCGAGGTAGAGTTGCATGGGGAAATGGTGGTCAAAAAGTGTGCCTGTTTCACCCTGCCACGGCCCTGCCCCCTCCGAGGTGGGGGCAGGGGTGAACTTCGCTTCTGCATTGCAGGTGACTGATGTAAATTGTTGGTTATTAGATATTTATAAGTATTTTCCTTCCTTATTGATTTTTTCCCGACGCAGTTCTATGTTTTTTTAATTCGTCTCAGCGATCTGTTGTTTGAAATTTCACGAGGATAGTACCTTTTCTCCGGTTTCTTGCTCATAAGCAACGAGCGCTTTCCCGGCAGCTTTCTTGGCTTTTTGGGCGGCATCCTTATCCTCGTTGAAGCCCTGAGCATCCTTGGTAATTGCTTCCCTTTTCGTACTCTGCTCGCCCAGCATGGTAAAAATGAGTTCCAAATTGGTCATGTGATCTTGCAGGTTCTCTCGTTTCAAACCTTTTAAATCTTTGTGTTCGGAAGGGACTACGCCGAAAGCTGCCTTTTTCTTTTCATCCCACTTGCACCTACTATTTCTACTTGGGGACAATTTGTCCCTATGAAGTCGTGTAAC
>CAIZLM010000158.1 GCA_903933805.1 uncultured Bacteroidota bacterium
CAATGGGAATCGAAACGCGCCAGTTTTTCGTCGGTAAAACAAAGATTTGCGATGGCAACAGAACAGGTGACCTGTTTTCCTGCCTTTTTTGCGGTTCGGATCATATCAACGCTTTTTTCAGTTGAGATGAGGTGAATGTGCAGTTTGCCGCCGGCATAATCGAGCAGGCTCAGGTCGCGCTGCACCATCAGTTCCTCTGCTAGGGCTGGAATACCTTTCAAACCGAGGGAAGTACTCTGGACGCCCTCGTGCATTTGACCTCCTGCGGCGATGTTTTTGTGGTGTGGTTCGTTAAAAATAAGTCCGTTGAACGACTGGGCATATTGAATGGCGCGGAGGAGGAGTCCGGCATCTTGCACAGACTTGTGACCGTCGGAAAAGGCGATGGCTCCAGCACTGTTCATGTCTAGGAGTTCGGCCAGGTCTTTTCCTCCGCAATCTTGCGAAATGGCGCCGATGGGAAACACCTCTACGGGGGTTGACAGTGCGGCGGCTTTGTTGATGACATACCCTATTTCGGATTTGGCATGTAGGGCTGGTAGGGTATTGGGCATACAGGCGATGGCCGTGAATCCCCCTGCCATACCAGCCGCTATGGCAGAACCCAAGTCTTCGCGGTGTTCGTACCCTGGGTCGCATACCTGGACGCCAATATCCATCCAGCCCGGCGACACACACAGGTGGTCAGATTCCCAGACGGTTGCATTGGTCGGAACCGGAATCGCCGTTCCGATCTCGGCAATCAGGCCATCTTTGAGTAGGATGTCTTGGGGTGCACTTTCGGATGTGCCGTCAAAAATACGCGCGTTTTTTATGAGCAGTAGCATGGGTAAAATTAGAGTCTATACCATTGGTTGTCGCGCACGATCCAGCCGGGAGTCTGGCGATAAACCGTTGTATTGGCGGGTTTTATCATAACTTCATCAAACCAGAAGGGGGCATTTGCGCCCTTTTTATGCAAAAAAATCTGTGTTTTCGAGTTGTCTTCGTACACCGAGAAGTGGAGGTCAAACAAAGCCCATCCATCCACGATCGTGGAGATGTAGAACCTCAATCCTTCGTGTCGGAAGTGGATCTGATGACCATCTGCGAGGCTATTTTGAGCTATTTTGAGTTCCTGGGTCATCCCCATGTCTTCGGTTACTTTTATCCAGAGGCTCAGGGTATATTCACCTTTTGGAATGGGGTTATTCCAAATCCACGAGCTATCGCCCTGGCTGCCAAAACCGGCCCCTTTGCCCTGAAAAACATATTTGGAGCTGGTACAGGAATCAAAGTTTTGATGGGCAAACCAACCTTTATCGGGGTTTGTACCAAGCCAGCCGTCATGCAGGGGCACCAAATTGGGTTGGTTCATTTCACGCGCTACCGCATCGCGGAATTCCAGGGCGTATAGGCGCACGTTGTCTGGCACGAGCGACATGATTTTCATGTCAGGGCCGTCGTACACCATTGTGGCTTTGCTGATTAGGTGTCCGTAGTGTTGTTGGACTTCCGCCCATTTTGCCGGCTCTATCATCAGTGCAATGGGCCGGTTGTTTGGCAGGTCACCCAGCAGGGCCGGCGATTCGCAGGGAGGAAGCGCCCACTGCATGGATTTCACCATACGACCGATGGCCGACCTGCTCATGTTGACCCCCATATCAGGCACGCCAGTGAGCAGGGCGGTGTACTGCATTTTTTTGTAAAGGGGGTAGTATAAGTCTAACCAGATGTTTTCAGAGCCGATGTGGTAGTAGGGCAGGGGCATCAGCGCTTGGTACTGACTGAAATCCACCTTGTTGAGCCAATGGTCGGGTGTTGGCGCCGCCACGTTTCGGATGGCAAGGTTGGGGGCAAGGTGCAGGGGTCTGTTGTGCTGAAAAATACGGGCTTCCCAGCAAATGACGATGATGGGGATCACCAGGAGGCTCCATTTTCGGATGTTTGACAGTTCTAGGTTCCGGAAATCGCGGCGCCTTACTTTTGACCACAAGGCGTTGAGCTCCACCGACCAGCGTGACAAAACGGGGCTGCGGGCACTCTTGTTCCACAAGATATAAAAAACCAGGATGTTTGCCGTGTAATAATAGACCCAGGTAAAACGCCCCAAGCCCCGAAACTGCCGGATCGGCCCCAGGTAATCAGCCAGCCATTCCAATCCGGGAATGGCAAAGGGGACCCCACAGCCGAACAACACCAAGGCAAACGATGCAGCGAATATCCCGTACAGGTAGCGTTTGTGCACGCGGTGGTAGGCAGCCGCCTCCCATGAAGGCTCAAAGATTCGGAACCGGCGTCGGAAAAGTACCCACAGTGTAAAGGCAAAGGCTACCATCCCGATATAGGCTTGCGATTCGGAGTCAATCCGGCGGATTGCGATGATATTTTGATCTATCCACTGGTACAGGGGGAAGTCTTCGTATGGCAAAAAAATACCTTCCCAGTAGCCTATGTAGGTGGTAAAACCGTAGGGGTTGGCTGGCCGGTCGGGGCAATAATCTGACCAATGAATCCACACATTGAGCAAGGCAAATGGTACGAGGACCATCACCACGAGGTGGTAAAATCGCTTGGCGATGTTTTTCCAGCGAAAATCGGTCAACACTTGGTACAGGGTGTAAAGACCCAAAAACATGGCCGAAACACCAAAATTATAAAAATGGAGCTGGGCGGCCACAAACAACAAAATACCGATCAGCAGGCTTTCATAGCGCCGGCTGTGGCGCTCCTCATAACGGCAAAGCAAGAGGAGGAGCAAGGGTATGATCCAGGTGTGTGACAGCCCGAAATGTTTGTCGAAGCGGTTGTATTGGGGCGACAAAAACAAGATGCCAATGGTCACCAAACCGGCATACCAAACCGGCAGGTGTAATTTTCGCAGCAGCAGAAAAATGACCCCTGCACCGAACAGCATCGAAAGCACTTGCAATACATTCATTAAGCCCACTGTTTGTCCGCGTAAATCAGACACATGCCTGCTCCACCATTGCATGGCGGCGCTCAAAATGGGCTGATTGTCGGTAAAAAGCACGTGTTCTCCATACGGATAGTTCATGCCTTCGTAGTGTACATAACTGGAATCGTGCGACACATGCCAGGCCGTAGTCATGTAATTTTTAAATCCATCGGGGGTATCGTTCAGGATGTTTGCGTTTGGATCTGCGAGCCAAACGCCATGTTTGGCCCACAACATCGCCGCTACCAGTATCAATACTGCTATTAAACCCCAAAAAGTATGGCCTCGCTTCGGAGAGGTCAGGTTGTGCAGGGAATGTTCGATTTGATCTATTTTATTCACAGGATGGCCATTGTCAAATAAACAAAAAAATCTGCGAAGTATGGCAAAAAACGGGCCTTTTTGGGTCAGACAGTGTGCCACCTAACCAGTTACACAAAAAAAACGCCCGGATCTTCATCAACGCAGCAGCAATTGGAGGAAGTTTTTTCCTTCAGTGGCCAGTATTTTCAACCCGACTTTGTTGAAGGTCACGCCTGCCCGAAGTTCTACGGGGACAGGGGTAACAGCAACGCGGTCTTTTGCCAGCAACAGAAATTCGAGGTCAAATAAAAAACGGTCTATGGTTGTTTCGAGGAATATTTTTTTTCCGGTATTGTCAAACCCTTTCAGCCCACATTGGGAGTCGCTGATGGGCTGTTGAAGCACGTTTCGGAGCGTCCAGCGCAGTATTTTAGATATAATACGCCGGAACGCCGGCACATGGGCGTAATAGCCAGTGTCGCGGTTTCCTGCGACAATGCCGCCTTTGATCAGCAGTGTTTCCGTGATGCTCTTCATGCTTGCCATGTTGTAGGGGAAATCTGCGTCGGTTACCAGGTGAAAATCTGCGTTAGAATGGGCAACACCTTGTCGAAGTGCGTATCCTTTTCCCCTGTTTTCCGAGTAGCTAACAATGATGACACCGGGTATGTTATCCCGAAGGGTATCAAAATTCGCTTTTGTAGCGTGTAAAGGCGAACCATCGTTCACGACCACCAACCCCACCTCATCCACCAAGCCCGCCACGGCTTTTTTAAAATCAGACATTCTTTCTGCCAACGCCTGCTCCCAATCCACGGGGGGGTTGTAGCAGGGTACGATGACGTTTAGGCAGACAGGCTTCAAAATATAAAAAAGGTTTTGAAAGGCAAAAGTAAAAAAAACAGCGGGAGTGTTGACCAGACTTCACCCCATTGGATAGTTTTTATCGTTTCTGGAGTCAGGGAACAATGCGGACTTTCGTATTCTTATATCTTTGCATCGGGAAACCCCATCAACAAAACACTAAAACGCCATGAATTACTGGCTTGTCAAATCTGAACCCGACGTTTACAGTTACGAACAACTCTCCTTGGATGGTTCCACCCGCTGGGATGGGGTACGCAACTATCAAGCGCGCAACAACTTACGTGCTATGGAGGTTGGGGATCTCTGTTTGTATTACCATTCCAACATTGGGATGGCCATAGTGGGCATTGCCCGGGTAATTACGGGGCATTTTCCTGATCCAACAGCCGAAAAAGGCGATTGGTCTGCCGTAGAACTTGGTCCCGTTAAACCATTCGAACGGGCTGTCTCCCTTTCGGAGATCAAAGCGCATCCTGATTTACAGCAGCTATCTTTGGTCCGTAACGGCCGTTTGTCGGTAATGCCCCTTACTTCCGACGAATTTTCCACCCTGATAACCTTGGGAAATACCCAACTTTAGCCCATGATGTACAAATTATTCAGACAAGGCGTTCCGGGTGGTGGCTTAGGCTGCTTGCTGGGGGCAATTTTCATTTTTTTCATTTTATTTTTCGCCTTAAAGGGGCTCTACCTGATTCTCTGGTGGGCAGCGCCGGCGTTGGTGGTGCTCACCTTGATCGTCAACTGGCGTGTTGTCCCCGATACCCTGACCAGTTGGTTTAAGTCCTTGCAGACGTCACCGCTCAGTGCCTTGGTCAGTGCAGCGTTCGCGGTGTTGGCTTTTCCGTTTTTTGCCCTGTGGTTGTTTCTCAAATCCTTGGGATACCGCCAAATACAGCAGATGAAACGGGAGTTTTCCAATACGCAGCCCCCCCCCGAGGATTTTGTTGATTTTGAGGAAATTGAAAGCAAACCCAAAGCGCAAAAAAGCGAACCAACGTCCTTGGTGGTGCCAGAATCACCCAAAAAAGAAAAATCGAAAAAAAGCGACAATCCTTATGATACTTTTTTTGAATAGGAACCAGTGCCGTGTCCAGTCAATGGCCCATGCATGTGGCGGTCCAATTTTCCCTTCCTCTGCGTTGTTCGTCGGTTACAATATCCCCGTATTGAGCCCTCCTCACGCCTTGATGAAGGAAAAGTTTGCCTCCCCAATTCATGGGCCATTAACTGGACGCGGCACTGTTTACTTCGCACAACAATTACATCAATAGCTGCTTGAAAAATTGGTTCCTCATATTCGCCCTCTGTGTTTGTGCCTTCAGTTCGCTGCAAGGCCAACATTTCGACGACATTGATCGGAGCACGGAGGAAGTGGATGTTGCCTTGGAAAAAGCGCGGGAGGCTGATGGAGATTCGGAACAAGAAGCCTTTGCCAGTCAAAGCTTGGCCAAGGCCCGCACCCTGCGCTACGATGGGGGAATAGCCCGTGCAGCCACTTTGTTGGGTACAATTTGTGCGCGTACCGGCAGAACGTCAGAGGCGCTCCAGTATTACCTGGAGGCAGAGGCCAAACTAGAGACGATCGGCAACGCCTCCGCCCTGCTGTCTGTTCAAACAGCATTGGGCGACCTCTTTTTCCACGAAAAACTCTATACAGCAGCCCGACGTTACTACGAGGAGGTACTCCAAATCAGGCCACAGGACTATGTTACCAAAGAAAAAGCCGCTGACGCCAGTTTGTACGACATGCGCTTTGACAGCGCTGAAATTTATTACAAAGAACTCATTATCAAGTACCGAGAAGAGGGAAATTTTCCCAAATTGGTCAAAATATATCAAAAACTTGCCCGAGCCTACGATCAAAATGGCAATGCTGGCAAAAGCTTGTATTACTACCTGCCCATTCAGGATATCATCGAGAAGTCCGGAACAACACAGGAACAATCATTGCTCTACAACAACCTTGGCCGGCAGTACGCCTCCTTACTCGATTATACCAGGGCACTGGAATACTTTCGAAAATCGGAACTACAATGCGGTTATATACCGTGCGATTACCCGGAGGTGTTGTGGGCCAACATTGGCATCGCCCTCCACAACACCGGCCAGTCAAAAGAAGGCATTGAATACCTCCTCAAGGCCCGAACGTTGCTGCTGTCCCGAAAAGATATTGTGTCACTGGCCAACTTAGAACACTTGTTGGCAGAGGTCTATTTCAGCAACAAGGACCTGTACAATGCTTTGTCCCACAACGACCTGGCCATCAAATATGCTCGGGAAAGCAAGCAATCCCGGATCCTCTCGGAAGCCTATAAATCAGCAGCAGACCTTTACCACGAACTGTATGACTTTGAAAAAGCATTTGAAAGCTATAAGTCATACCTGAATATTATGGATTCTGTCCGGGTGGAAGAGCAGGCACGACAGCAAAGCCTCAACCAGCAACGGGCCCTGCTGTCTGAGGCAGAGGGCCAGATCAAATTTCTCATTGCCCGGCAAAATTTTAAGGACCTTGAGTTGTCTCAGGTGCAATTTGAACGGGAACGGCTGGCGTTGATGAATAAAAACTTAGAACTTGAATCGCGCCGTAGGGACGATGAATTGCGCTTGTTGGAGGCCCAACAGGATGCGAACCAAGGAAAAATCCGTGAGCAGACGTTACAAGCGCTGCGTGTCCGACAGGAACTGCGGCTCGCAGCACAAAACCTGGACACGGAGAAACAAACGCGCATCATCGCTGAATTGCGTCAAAAAGAAGGTATTGAACGCGCCCAAAACTATGCGGACAGCACCAGAAGGGTTCAGGAATTGTACCGTGTTCAACGGGAACAGGAATTCCAACAACAACGGGAAGAGAATTTCCGATCCTTTGCCACATGGTTGGGGGGGCTCTTGAGCATCATCCTGCTCTTGGTGGGTGTCGGGTGGCTGTTGGCGCGTCGGGCAAGCCGCCGATTGAAAGCGCAAAACCACCAAATACAGGCCCAAAACCGCGAAATTCAAGTTGAAAGGCAAAAAAGTGACGGACTTTTGCGCAATATCCTGCCCGAAGAGGTCGCCCGGGAACTTAAAGCCAGCGGAAAGGCGACCCCCAGACATTATAATTCGGCAACGGTACTTTTCACCGATTTTATCAACTTTACCAGCCTCTCCACGGTGCTTACACCCGATCAGCTGATCGATGAACTCAACGCCTGTTTTTTAGCGTTTGACGAAATCTGTGAACGAAACGGGCTTGAAAAAATTAAAACCATCGGAGATGCCTATATGTGTGCGGGCGGGTTGCCCATTCCCAACAATTCTCACCCTGAAAATGCGGTGACGGCTGCTTTTGAAATGGTGGACTGGCTGGAGGCGCGCAATCTACTCAATCCTCAGGCGTTGCTCAATAGGATGCGCATCGGCGTGCACACTGGACCGGTGGTAGCGGGTGTAGTGGGGAAAAATAAGTTTGCCTACGACATTTGGGGTGATGCGGTCAACTTAGCCGCACGATTGGAAGAGCACGGAGAATCAGGAAAAGTCAACGTCTCGGCTGCCACCGCGGAGGCCATTGGTCACCGCTACAAAACGGTACACCGCGGCAAAATCGAAGTACACAACAAAGGGTTGGTTGATATGTACTTTGTGGAGCGGAGTGCGTGAAAGATACGCCTGCGTACCGCGGAGCCGTTACCGATACCATTTTCGCAATATTTCTTCTGCCATTTTTCCTTGTGGTGTATAGTCCCGCTCTGGGTAGCCCTCATGGCCGCGCATGTTGGGGAACCATTTCCACATAAAGCTGCCGGCCCACCATGTTTCAGATTGGAACGTGGAGAGCATCGCTTCCACACAATTTGCTTGAGCCTGCTCGTTGATGTTCCGAGATGCTATGCCCTGTTCCAACTCCCAGTTGCGCCAGCCGCATCCGTCCACGCTCAAATATCCCCATTCGGTGAATAAAATGGGTTTGTTGTTTGCCAGACTAAAGGCTTTGAGATCTTCCAGAATAGGTTTCCATGCTGCATGGAGGGCTTCTACAGACGGCAGGGAGGCCTCCACCAGGGGGAAATAACCACCCATGCCAATGTAGTCCAGTTCGCTCCAAAAAGGTACCCGGCTCCAGTCGTCCCAGTTGGCAGAATAGGTAAGTTTCCCATGGTAAATAGTCCTGGTTTTATGGATCAAAGCCCTCCAGAAAGCTGGTCTCTTTTCGATGGATGTTCGGAATTCGGTGCCGATACAGAACATTTCCACGCCCGCTGAATCGGCCAGTGCAGCGAAGTGCAGGATGTACTGTTCGTAGCTGTTTTCCCAACTTGTCCATGCTGTATCGGTGCCAAAATCAAGGCCTCCCGTCCAGCCACCGGGAATCCATACCTGTGGTTTGAGCATCACTTTTATCCCGGCTTCATGGGCAAGTCGGATACTTTCGCGAATGCCGGAAGGTCGTTCCCCCCACCACTGATGGCCGCTTTCGTTGTAGCGAACAAGCGGCACATCCGCTTGGGTGAAGGCGTAGGGAATTAATGCGATCCAGTTGGCGCCAACACGGGTGACGGGAGGCATGGGATTGTTGGAAAATGGCTCGGGCGGGGCCACTAAAGTAAGGCCGTTTATTTTGCCCTTGCCACTGGTCATCGGGGGGCTAAATACCGTCTGCTGACGTGAAAAAACAATCAGCATGGCGCACAAAAAAGCAGAGAAAAGGATGTATTTCATCGAATAAAAATCGTGTAAAGGCTTGAGTAGTTGCTTTTGAGGCAAAAAGGTCGCCATTTTTTACCAATCAGCGTGCCACCTAGTGCCGCGCCCAGTCAACGGCCCATGAATTGGGGAGACAAATTTTTCCTTCATCAAGGCGTGAGGAGGGCTCAATACGGGATGTTGTAACCGACGAACAACGCAGAGGAAGGGAAAATTGGACCGCCACATGCATGGGCCATTGACTGGAAACGGCACTAGGACTTTACAAAAGCGTAATGGAAGTTAAGAATTCGTAAAACACCTGAAACAAAGGGCTAAAAGGGGTGTTGTGACTGCGCGTTGGGGGAACGAAAATATGAGTTTCTTATTGGGTAACTTGTTAGAAGGAACAGACAAATTGAAACCCTTTTCAACCATCAATAGATTTTTTCGGCCGTCTGTTTGAGCAGGCTTGCCATTACGCGCAGGTATTTCAGTTCCGCTCAGATCGTTCCGTTTGCCTTACTTTTACCGGGTAACATGATGTCAGACCACCAGCACCAGCATTTTCAACAGTTGCTCCTACTGCTTCGGCAGGAAAAAGAGGCAGATCACCGCAATTTTCTCGAGCTCGTGCGCCAAAAGCCCCTTTCAGACCGCGTCCAACAAGGCTATACCTGGTATCCGCTCCAAGTGTTGAATACAGGTTTTGCCTTGGGCGAGAAAGCGTTCTTGATTGTGGAGCGTACTGTTCACCAACATTCGCCCCACCAACTTCGTGCCGGCCAAACAGTGAGCCTGTTCACCCAGGCCGCCCATGTGGAGCAGCCTGAAAAACAAGGTATTATCCACTACGTCGAGCGCAACCGTATGAAAATTATCCTCAATGCCCGGGATGTACCCGATTGGCTCAGTGCAGGTCAACTGGGTGTTGATATGCTCTTTGACGACCGTAGCTACCAAGAGATGGAACGCGCTCTTCAACGGGTAATGGCAGCCAAGGGCGACCGATTGGCAGCGCTGCGCGCAATACTGACGCCGTCACTTGCGGCGCTTGGCGCCCACCGTCATGGTGCGCCCCCCACAGTGGAGCCCCTCGTTTTACAGGAAGGGCATGGCACAGCGGGCTTGAACAGTTCCCAACGCGCTGCGGTGCAGGCCATTCTTCACAACCGCGACGTTGCCATCATACACGGGCCGCCCGGCACAGGCAAAACTACCACCGTGGTTGCGGCCATCAAGGAGCTGGTAAAAACGGAAAATACGGTGCTCATCACGGCGCCCAGCAACACAGCTGCCGATTTGCTCACGGAGCGCTTGTCGGACCAAGGGCTTTTTGTGGTCCGTATCGGCAATGTCAGCCGGGTAGATGAAAGTGTGCTTCAGCATACCGTGGACGCCCTGTTGGCCGCACACCCAGAAGCAAAAAATATTAAAAAAGTGAAACTTGAGGCGGCGGAATATCGCCGTCAAGCACGGCGATTTAAACGCAGCTTCCACGCCAGTGACCAGCAGGAACGCAACCATTTCAAACAACAAGCCCGAGAATTGGATGCCTGGGCTCGCATGTTGGAAGACCGTCTGGTAGATGAAATTCTGAGCACAGCGCAAGCCATCGTGTGTACCTTGGTCGGCGCCGCGCACCCGTTGCTGGAAAAACGGCGATTTGGAACCTGTGTGATAGACGAAGCAGCACAGGCCCTAGAGCCCGCTTGCTGGATACCCATCGCCAAATGTAGCCGTGTGGTACTCGCCGGCGACCCGTTTCAGCTGCCTCCAACGGTCAAAAATGCCGATGCTGCCCGTCAGGGGCTCGCAACCACCCTGATCGAACGGACCTTAAAAATATTGCCCGATCAGGTCAGTTTACTCACGGTTCAGTACCGCATGCACCGGGTAATTATGGGCTTTTCAAATGACTATTTCTATGGTGGCGCTTTGGTGGCAGATGCCAGTGTGGCAGAACGGTTGTTGCCAACGGTCAACGCTACGCCTCCGGAAGTTGGCGTGGCGTTCATTGATACGGCAGGCTGTGATTTTGACGAGCGTCTGCAGGAAACGCCCGGGGCTTTACACCGCAGTTTGAGCCGATTTAACCCGGAGGAAGCCCTGCTTGTCAGAGAACATCTGTTGCAGTTGCTGCAAAGCGTCGGTTATCCCGGGGAAACTCCTGTCGAACTGCCTGACATAGGCATTCTTTCACCCTACCGCGAACAGGTCGTTCACCTGGATGAACTGTTGAGAGAAGACCCACTGTTGGCGCCATTGCTGCTCTCCCGAAAGATCACCATCAGCACGATTGATGGCTTTCAGGGTCAGGAACGCGATGTCATCTACATCAGCCTGGTACGTTCCAACCCCAAACACGAAATCGGCTTCCTCCAAGACTACCGCCGCATGAACGTGGCCATGACCAGGGCCCGGATGGTGTTGGTGGTCGTCGGTGATTCTTCAACGATCGGACACAACAAATTTTACCACCAATTCCTAGACTACTGCGCTGAACATGGGGCGTACCGCACAGCCTGGGAATTTATGCTTTAGCGTATGTTGGGGGATTACTTCACCGGGTAAAATGCTTGATTTATTGTAACTGGTTAGCGTGGTCGCGTCGGAGACAAAAAAGTGGCCCTTTTTTGCCAGACGAAGCGGGTTTTTGTAGGCCGTAGCAGCGCTACGGTCAAAGAAATCTGCGAAGTATGGCGGAAAATGGGCCTTTTTGGGCCAGACAGCGCGCCACCTAACCAGTTGCGATTTATACTATATCTGACACGTCGACATTCAAAGTTAGGCTAGATCATCCGGTGCACCATTTTTTCTACATGGGGAAAAAACGCGAATTTGTCACACATTCACATAACCTCATCGAAATATTTGCAGGCGCCTCAAGCACCTGTTGTTCCTTTGTATTTCGCAACTGGTTAGGTGGCACGCTGTCTGGCAAAAAATGGTCACTTTTTTGTCTCCGACGCGACCACGCTAATCAGTTACTGTATTTCATAAAATCTCTCTATCAACATTATTGCCATGAAAAAAACACTCTTTTTTGCAGTAAGTCTTTTTTTTGCCGCCCTTGGACAGGCACAAAATGCCGACGAAATCGTTGCCAAACACCTGAAGGCAACCGGTGCGGCCAATTGGTCAAAAATCAATGCCGTTAAAATGGAGGCGACCATCTCCGCTGAAGCGGCGGCGGGTATGTCCATCGCTTGGACGATGATCGCCGAGCGCGATAAAGCAGCCAGGGTTGACGTATCGGTGATGGGTATGAACCAAGTGGTGGTGGTCAATGGCGATAAAGGTTGGTCAACCAACCCTTTTGCAGGCCAAAATGATCCGGAACCCATGACCACCGATCAGGTAGAAGCCATGAAGGACATGAAAGACATTGATGGCACACTGGTAGGCTACAAAGAAAAAGGATACACCTTGGAATATGTGGGTACCGAAGACGTGGAAGGCACCGAGGCCATCAAAATTAAGGTCAACAAGGGTAAGAGGATTGAATATGTGTTCTTTGACCCAGCCAATTACTACGAAATTAAGAATATTGCAGTGGAAGAAGTTGATGGCCAAACAGTTGAGAACTCAACCCTGTACTCTAATTTTAAAACACAGGATGGCATTGTTATGCCGTTTACCATGCAACAAGAGGGTGGCCCCATGGGCGGTGCCACGGTTTCTCTGACCACCATCACACTCAACCCAAAGTTGGACGCGAAAGTTTTTGACACTCCAGCTAAGTAAGCCCCCCTACGCAATGAATAAATTAATTTTTGTATTTTGCGTGATATCAGCGCTCGGCCTTCAGGCGCAGACCAAAATAAGTTCTGCTACTTTCGGCGCCATTGAAGCCCGCAGCATCGGGCCTGCTGTCATGGGTGGACGAATCACCGCCATTGAGGGTGTTAACAACAGTCCCAAAACGCTCTACGTCGGTACTGCCGGCGGGGGGCTTTGGAAATCCACCACTGCAGGTTTGACCTTTGAGCCTGTTTTTGACAAATACCCGCAAAGTATTGGGTGCATTGCCATAGACCAACAGAAGCCTGAAACGGTGTGGGTTGGGACGGGGGAAAGCAACATGCGCAACAGCGTCGCCATCGGCCTCGGTCTCTATAAAACCACCGATGCCGGGAGAAACTGGACTCGGGTCGGTTTGGAAAACTCTGAGCATATTTCCAAAATTGTGCTCCATCCATCCGATCCCAATACCCTTTACGTGGCCGTTCCAGGCAAACTTTGGTGCGACAGTCCCGATAGAGGTCTCTACAAAACCACCGATGGCGGCAAAACTTGGAATAAAGTCCTGTTTGTGGATGAAAAAACAGGCTGTGCAGACATCATCATGGATCCGCGAAACCCAGATGTGTTGCTCGCTTCCATGTGGCAGTTCCGCCGTACCCCGTATTCGTTTGTTTCCGGTGGCCCTGGCAGTGCGCTGTACAAGAGCACCGATGGTGGAAAAAACTGGCGCAAGCTCTCCAACGGCCTTCCCGGTGGAGAAGTGGGGCGCATTGCTCTAGCCTTAGCGCCCAGCGCACCCGACAATATGTTGGCCATCGTTGAAAGCGAAAAAACGAGCCTGCTTATTTCTGATGACGCCGGCGAAAGCTGGAAATACCAGAGCGCCAATTCAAATGTCACCGCCCGGCCATTTTACTTCAGCACATTGGTGGTGGACCCGAAAGACCCTAAAAGGGTATATCGCCCTGCTTTTTCGCTTTCTATCAGCTCCGATGGCGGCCATGCCTTCAGCGAAGCCTCCAACAATGGCGGATGGGTGCACGGAGACCATCATGCCCTCTGGATCAATCCTACTGCGACAAATCAACTGTACCTCGGTACCGATGGCGGGGTGTACATGAGCCTCGACCTAGGGGTCACTTGGACGCACTTGAACACGTTGCCAGTGTCACAGTTTTACCACGTACAGGTAGACAAACAATCCCCTTACCAAGTGTATGGTGGTTTGCAGGACAATGGATCTTGGCGTGGCCCTTCTCAAAGCGCCGGCGGTATCGAGAACCGCGATTGGGATAATGTTGGCGGTGGAGATGGTTTCTGGGTGCAGCCAGATCCAATGGATCCTCAAATCGTGTTCAGCGAAAGCCAAGGCGGAATGATCACACGGACTAATTTGCGTACCAATCAATCGCAAGTTGTTCAACCACAAGCTGTTAAGGGAGAAGATGCGCATCGATGGAACTGGAATACCCCCATCGTCAATGGTATCAAAAACCCGGAAACGTTGTACATGGGCGCACAATATTTGTTCAAAACAAACGACCGAGGGTATAGTTGGAAACGCATTTCACCAGACCTCACAACCAATGATCCTGTGAAGCAAAAGCAGGCAGAAAGCGGTGGTGTCACGGTGGACAATACTTCTGCAGAGAACCACTGCACCATTTTCAGCATTGGGCCTTCGCCGCTGGATGAAAACTTGGTGTATGTTGGTACCGACGATGGCAATATTCAGGTGACCCGCGATGGGGGTACCAACTGGGAGCTCATTTCAAAAAATATTCCCGGAATACCCGCAGGCGCTTGGGTGAGCCGCGTTACGCCAAGTCGCTTCGACCGAAAGGTCGTCTTTGCAACCTTTGACAACCATGCATACGGCGATATGCGCACCTATGCCGCCAAATCTATCGACGGTGGCAAAACCTGGTCGCTTATCAGCAACGACAATGTACTCCAAGGATATGCGCACGTGATTGTGGAAGATGTGGTAAACCGGGACCTGCTTTTTCTTGGGACCGAATTTGGCCTTTACATCACCAACGACGGCGGGCAATCCTGGATCCTGTATAAATCCAAACTGCCGGAATATGTTGCTGTACGTGACATCGTGATCCATCCAACAACCAATGATCTCGTGTTGGCCACTCATGGCCGCGGTATTTTCATTGTGGATGACATATCCCCGTTCCGCCGTCTGACGCCGGCCTTGTTGCAAAAAGACGTGGCTATGTTGCCCACCCGTCCAGTGGCGGTCACCAGTGGCCATTACGGACAAAGTTTTCCCAATATCGGCTCATACGCAGGTCCGAACGCTACCGAACTTGCCGTGATTCCGTACTACCTGAAAGATCGTCTCAGTATCGGAGATGCCTCCGTAGAGATATATGATCCCGCCGGGAAACTGGTGGCTACACTGCCGGCCACGAAGCGCAAAGGCATCAACTTTGTCCGCTGGGATATGCGCACTGCGCCACCAAAAGCGGCAAAGGGGGTAATGGTACAAGGTGAAATGGGCGTATTCGCCGGTTTTATTGGACAATTGGTGCTCCCCGGAACCTACAATGTAAAACTTAAAGCAGGAGATTTTAGCGATGTTGGCACCTTGATACTGTTGCCCGATCCGCTACAGCCCGACTTGGATTATGCCAAACGCCGGGCAACATCAGACGAACTTTTTGGGCTGGTGGAGGACTTGGGCTTGCTGGTGGCACAGGTACAAAACCTGAAAGACAGCGCCGATCAACGACTCTCCCTGGCCAAAGGCAAAAAGTTGAAGTCCGAGTTGACGGCACTCAGCAATAACCTGGAAGCGCTCCGCAAAACACTGACGGAGACCGTCGAGTCAAAAGGTATTACAGGAGAACAACAACTCCGGGCCCGGCTTGGGAAATTGTATGTGTTCGCAGAAATGTCAGACAATTTGGTCACCCAATCAGTGTTGGATGGCGTTGTTGTGATACGCGAGGCCCTTCAACAGGCTCATGCTAAAGCTGGGGTGTTTTTTGAAAAAGACCTAGCGTCTGTGAATGCAGCCTTGAAACAGGAAAAAATCCGCCCACTCGTGGTGATTGACCAAGCCACATGGAACAAGCAATCTGGATCTGCCGTACCCCCTGGAGGGCAGGGCGGCGATTGGAGAACCTGGATGGGGTTGTAACGGAACAGGGTGATAATGGCCTTTATTCAACAACGGCACGTGTTGCGTCGTGGTTGAATAAAGGCTTTTTTTTGCCATGCAGCGAACCAGCTACAACGATTTAAGGTATTTCATCAAAATCAAGACAACGACAAACAGTCCCACCATTGCAATAATTGACTTTGGTTTGGCAAAATTGACGGTCCATCCGAGTACTTTCGTTCTTTTTGGAGGGAATAATCGGTCGTCTTGCTTGTTGTAGTAGATGAATCCCCACTTCCAGTTGGATGGGTCATTGTGCCATGTTTCCAGGGTCTCTTTGCTGGGATGTTGCTTGGTTTCCATACCGTTTATTGTTTGTTACCACCGAACCAGTTGCTATTTCTCTATCAATATGGCGCAAAAATAAGCTTTAAATCGTCGTTCAACATGTTAATATACGGTGGAAGACGCTGTTCGACAGACATTTTAGGCCGTTGGTAGAAATATCTTACCTACGAATTTTGTGCGAAATACTTTTGATATCAAATTAATATCAAAATGGAAAAAACTATTAAACCTTCTTCCGGCTGGCTATTGCTCACGCTGATGTTTGTATTGTTCGCAGGCGGTGCCGCTTTGCTGCTGATGGGCTACTTTGTTCTCGGCATCATTTTGACCTTCCTCGCTTTGCTTTTTGTATCACCGGGCCTCATAGCAGTTGAGCCCAACAGTAGCCGCGTGATGACCCTTTTTGGCACCTATACGGGTACCATCAAGGACAGTGGTTTTTTCTATACCAATCCTTTTTACACCAAAAAAAAGGTATCGCTTCGTGCTGTCACCCTAGATGTTCCTTCGATCAAAGTCAATGATAAGCAGGGCAATCCAATCATGATTGGCGCTGTGGTTACCTACCGTGTCAGCGATACGTTCAAGGCTGCATTTGCCGTGGAGAACTACCCTGAATTTGTCAAAATACAAAGTGAGACGGCCATGCGCAAACTTGCGGGGATGTACAGTTACGACAACTGGGAGGATGGCGCCGCCATACTTACGTTGCGTTCAAGTTTTGACGAAGTAAACCACCAACTCGCCCTTGAGATTGGAGAGCGCTTGCACATCGCTGGTATAGAGGTGATTGAAGCGCGGATCAACAACCTCGCGTATGCCACCGAAATCGCCCAGGCGATGCTTCAACGCCAACAAGCCACTGCTATCGTTGCGGCCAGAAGTACCATAGTGGAAGGCGCCGTTGGAATGGTTGAAATGGCCCTCGATCATCTCTCCCGCCGGGGGATTATAGAGCTTGATGATGAGAAAAAAGCCGCCATGGTCAGCAACCTCCTCGTGGTGCTCTGTGGCGACCGAAATGCTCAACCGGTGGTGAACACCGGAACCTTGCACCAATAACACCAAAGGCGCTTTTTTCGCATGAAAAACTCCAAAAAATCTTTTGTTCTCCGCATTGATGACCACACCTTTACCGCACTTGAAAAGTGGGCTTCGGATGATTTTAGGAGTGTGAACGGACAGTTGGAGTGGATCATCAGTGCTGCCTTGGCATCGAAAGGCCGGTTGCCAAGGAAACATAAACAGGAAGAAAACGCATCCAAGGAGGCAAAGGGCTCGCCGCCGGATAACCAATAGCGTTTGACATGCAAATTTGGTTGTATTGGAACAAAGAACAGCAACAACAATCGCAATAATCCCTTATTTTCACCGCCGCTAAAGGCTGTTCTATGAAAAAAATAATTGGGTTTTTGCTCCTTGTGTCCCTGTTTACGCCGGTGGCTACTACGATCGCGCAACAAACATTTCCCTCGCCGGCGCCATCTGACGAACGTTCTGGCTTGCATGCTTTTTTGAATGCTGCCCTCTACGTGGATTACAAGACCCGCTTGGAGGGGGCTGTTTTGCTCATCCGAGATGGGAAGGTGGTTGCTGCAGGGCTGAATGTGGTGGTACCTTCAGATGCCGTGAAACACGATTGCACAGGCAAAACGATTTATCCATCCTTCATCGATCTTTACGCCGCCGACTATGGTTTGCCGGTCACAACGTCGGGGCCAGGTGGCAATACCGCTCCGCCGCCAGAGAAAAAAGGGGCGGCATACGCCTGGAACGAGGCTCTGAAACCCGAATACAGCGCTGCGGCAATGTTCAACACCGATACAAAAGCCGCCGAAGAGTATCGGAAATTGGGCTTTGGCGCCCTACTCACCCACCGCGCCGATGGTATTTCCCGGGGTACTGGCGCACTCGTTTTACTTGGCGATGGCCGCGAGCACGAACTCATACTCAACGATAAAGCCAGTCACCAATTGTCCTTCCGGAAAGGATCTAGCCGCACACCCTATCCCAATTCCCTCATGGGGCATATCGCACTGTTACGGCAGACGTATTTGGACGGTCAGTGGTACAAAAAGGTGGGTTTTCAAACGGAAAAAAATCTGTCATTGGACGCTTGGAATGCTGCACAAGAGCTCCCGCAGGTTTTTGAGGCTGGTGAAAAAATGGACATCCTGCGCATCGCCCGCATTGGGGAGGAATTTGGGGTGAAATACCTTGTAAAATCGGCGGGCGACGACTATCAACGTTTGGCAGAGGTGGCGAAAACAGGCTTCAACCTCATCGTACCACTTAATTTCCCGGAGGGCTACGATGTGCGTGATCCGTTTGATGCACTCAACGTATCCCTCAGAGAACTGAAACATTGGGAAATGGCTCCTGCCAACCCCGCACGATTACAGGCCGCAGGCGTACCTTTCTCCCTGACAACCAACGGACTGAAGGATAAATCCAAATTTTTTGAAAACCTCCGGAAGGCGGTTGAATACGGACTGGACGAAACAACGGCCCTTAAAGCGCTCACATTTAATCCGGCTACTTTTGTCAATGCGTACGCCCAAGTGGGTAGTCTGGAAGCGGGCAAAAAAGCCAATTTCATTGTTACCAATGGCAATATCTTTAAAGCGGAAACCAAAATCTATCAGAACTGGTGTAACGGGATAAATTTTGAGATCACCGCTGAAAAAGGAATGCCCCGGGAAAAAATGGGCAGCTATGCCTTGAACGTAGGCAATGATGTCTATACGCTCAGCATCAAGGGGAAAAGTGAATCGCCCGAGGCCCAGTTGATCAGAGCGGACAGTACCAAAGTTAAAGTAAATTTCTCCTACAGTCTCAATGGGATGATAACCCTCTCTTTTCAGCCCGACACGCTGAAAAAGGGGTTTGTAGCACTTTCAGGCACGGCCATTTTGCCCGAGTGGAGCGGCACCGGGACGTTGCAGGATGGCGCTTGGGTACCGTGGCGCGCTTCGTTCCAGAAGTCTGCTGAAGTAGAAAAACCAAACAAGCCAGCAGCCGTTGTTTCGCCCCAAATCGGGGAGGTGTTGTATCCGTTTACCAGCTTTGGACGAAAAGAAAAACCCGTTGCTCAAACCTATTTAATTCAAAACACCACGGTTTGGACGGGGGATAAAGCAGGCGTACTGAAAAATGTGGATGTGCTTATTTCCAGTGGAAAAATACTGCGGATTGGGAAACAACTGCCTGTTTCAGACAATGCCACGGTGGTAGACGGCACCGAGAAATACCTCACCGCCGGCATAATTGACGAGCACTCCCACATCGCGGCCACCCGAAACATCAATGAAGGTGGACAAGAGAGCAGTGCTGAGGTGCGTATTGGCGATGTAATTGATTGTGAAGACACCGATATATACCGACAGTTGGCAGGTGGGGTGACCACCAGCCACATTCTTCATGGCTCTGCCAATCCTATTGGCGGACAGACGCAACTCATAAAACTCCGTTGGGGCTATGCCCCGGAGGAAATGAAATTTGCCAATTGGCCTGGTTTTATCAAATTTGCCTTGGGCGAAAACGTGAAACAAAGTGGCTCTTCCAGCAGTACCAGATTTCCGCAAACCCGGATGGGGGTTGAACAGACGTACGTGGATTATTTCACCCGTGCCCGGGAATATGGCAAGGTGAAAAAATCGGGCAATCCTTTCCGAAAGGACCTTGACTTGGAAGCATTGTTGGAGATTCTGGAGTCGAAGCGTTTCATTACCTGTCACTCTTATGTACAGTCGGAAATCACCATGATGATGCGGGTTGCCGAGCGTTTTGGGTTTACCCTCAACACGTTTACCCACATCCTTGAAGGCTATAAAGTAGCCGACAAAATGGCAAAACATGGAGCAGGCGCCAGTACCTTTTCCGATTGGTGGGCCTATAAATATGAAGTGTATGAGGCTATTCCCCAAAATGCCGCTATGATGCACGATCAGGGTATTACCGTCGCCATCAACTCCGATGATGCAGAAATGGCGCGACGACTCAACCAAGAGGCCGCCAAATCGGTCCTGTACGCGGGGATGGAGGAACAAGAAGCTTGGAAAATGGTGACCATTAATCCGGCCAAATTGCTGCACGTGGACGACCGCGTCGGCAGTGTACAAACGGGCAAGGATGCAGATTTGGTACTCTGGAACGACAACCCGCTTTCTATTTACGCCAAGGCAGAAAAAACCTGGGTGGATGGCATACTTTTTTTCGATCGCCAGCAAGATGCGCTTATGCAAGTGGATGTTCAGCAGGAACGTGCCCGACTGATTCAAAAATTACTGGTGGAGAAAAAAGGCGGCGAAGGGGGTGAAAAACCCCGTGGGGCCAAAGGTCATTATGACTGCGAGAGCGATGATGACGAAGGATAAGACAAGCGCAATGTAAATCTTAGTAACTGGTTAGCGCGGCACCTGTCTGGGCCAAAAATGCCCATTTCCCTCCATACTTCGCAGATTTTTTTGACCGTAGCAGCGCTACGGTCAAAAAAATCCGCGAAGTATGCCAAAAAATGATCACTTTTTTGTCTCAGGCGCGACCACGCTAACCA
>CAIZLM010000159.1 GCA_903933805.1 uncultured Bacteroidota bacterium
ATAGTGGCTCAGGGCAGCTCTTCGATTGGAAGTTACACAGTAACCGGCAACACCATCCAGGTGCTTACTTCTGGAAGTAGTGCTGCGGGTAGCGGTGGTACAGCATCTATTTTGGCCATGCAGTTGTCGCCTAATCTTTCCACATTAGGCACCAACATTGTTCGTCAGAATGTGATTCATACCCTGTTGAACAACAACCCAACAGCTGCAGCTTCGGTTACAGGTTTGGTAATCAGTCTTCCTGCTCTTACCTCCAATACCGTAGAGCGCAATTTTGTACACAGCTTGAACATGGCAAGTACTGCCCTTACTGGTATCGCAACCGGTATTCAGGTAACTGGTGGTGTCAATGATGTTCAGAACAACATGGTACGACTGGGCGTTGACGCTGCCGGTGCAGACATCACCAATGGCTACAGCTTTTACGGTATCCGTGAGGCAGGTGGCGCCAGCAATATCAACAACAACAGTGTGTATGTTGGTGGCGCAGGTGTCAGTGGGGGTACTTCCAACACCTTTGCTTTTACCAGTGCCATTACTGCCGGCACACGTAATTATATCAACAATATATTGGTAAATACACGCTCCAACGGAGCAGGTACAGGCAAGCACTACGCCATCGCACTTGGCGGAACGGCGCCAAACCCTGCCGGTGCTTCGAGCAATTACAACGACCTTAGTGTTACAGGCACTGGTGGCTTTGTAGGGCTTTACAATGGAGTAGATCAGGCCGCCATCGCCAACTGGCGTACGGCAACAGGCTTGGATTTCCAGAGTATCAGCGCAGATCCGATGTACTTGACACCCAATGGCAACGCTGCTACGGTAAACCTGCACATCAATGCTGCTATTCCAACGTCCATTGAATCTGCTGGTCAGTCCATTGCTTCCATCACAAACGACTATGATGGTGAAACACGTGCAACCCTGACGCCCACGGACATGGGCGCCGATGCCGGCAACTTCTTGTTGTTGGACGTATCCGGCCCTGGTATTGGCTACACGCCATTGGTCAGTGCTTGCGGGACAGGTGATATCACGCTTGGCAACGTCAATATTACAGACGGTACGGGTATTCCACTTACGGGTACCTTGATTCCACGCATATACTACCGCAAAAATTCCGGCACCTGGTTTTCACGTCCTGGCAGTTTGACTTCCGGTGGCGCCACCAACAGCGTTTGGAGCTTCACCATTCAAGTAGCAGATATGGGTGGTATTGCAGCGGCTGATGTTGTGGGCTATTATGTTATTGCCCAAGACAACCTGTCCAACATCGGCTCAAATGCCAGTGGTGCTGTCGCAACCGATGTAAACAACGTAACAACCCACCCGGTAACAACCAACACCGTGACGGTGTTGAACGCACTGAGTGGTACGTACACAGTTGGTGTGGGTGGTAACTATTCCACCTTGACAGCGGCTATTGCTGACTACAATGTGAAATGTATCGGAGGGCCGATTGTATTCAGCCTCACTGATGCTACCTACACAGCAGAAACATTCCCGATTACGATCAATGCAAACGCTGCAGCGAATTCGGTGAATACGCTGACGATCAAGCCTGCAACGGATGTTAACGCCACCATTTCCGGTGTTTCAGCCACTGGTTTGATTGTGTTAAACGGAGCAGACTGGGTGAGAATCAACGGATCAAATGGCGCAGGTGTTAACACTATTTGCCCGCCGTCCACCGCGACCCGCAACCTAACCCTGACCAATACCGGCACGACTACCACTAGTGCAGTTGTGTGGCTACAAAATGTCGTTTCTACCGGCAACGGCGCTACGAACAACACCATCACCAACTGCTCTATTTCCGGTGGAGGCCCCTTGACAACCCTTTGTGGGATTGGCTCTGGCAGCCCAACCATCAGTACTACCAGTTTGGGTACGAACAACAGCAACAACGCATTTGTCAACAACAGCATCAGCAACGCACAATACGGCATTATATCACAGGGCAACAGTGCCTTTGGGAAAAATACCGGCAATGTGTACAATCAAAATCAGTTGAATACGGCTGCGCCAGCGAACTTGGCTAACGGTGGTATTTTTGTGACTTTTGAGGACAATGTGACCATCAGTGGAAACAACATTTCCGGTATGTCTCGAACATCTAGCCCGGACGTGTGTGGAATCTTGGTTGGCTTTACCAACAGTGGCCTTTCCAGCAGCACGTTTGCAGGCAATGAATGTACCAATGTCACCATTACGAACAATGTGATTGGTTCCGTGGTCAATTCGGGCTCATTTTCAGCGGGTGGTATCGCCTTGGCTTCAGCGGCGTCTGGGACCTCGTTGATAGCCAACAACATGATTTCTGGCGTAGCTGCAAACGGTACTAGCACTGATTTTGGTGGTGGTATCATCCTTGGTGGTGGCGTTGGAACCACGATAAACGTATTCCACAACACCGTTTCCATGCAGGGAACCATCACCGGTACTTCTAGCGCCAGCAGCGTTTCGTTGGCGTTGGCTTATACGAACAGCACACCTCCTACCAACCTGAACATCAAAAACAACGTATTGAGTAATACCCAAGTAGGCAATACCAGCGCAACTTTGCGTTTCATGGCCATTGGCGTTGGGTATGGATCAACACAGGGCAACTATGCCGGTTTGACGTCCGACAATAACGATCTCTACTGTGCTGGAGCCGGTCCCGGAACCTATCAGGTAGGTATTACAGGAGCACTGTCTGCCGGTGGTATCGTTCGTACTACACTCGCCAACTGGCGAACAGAAACGGGCCGCGATGTCAATTCTTTCAATGTCGTTCCAAGTTTTGTTTCAGGAACGGATTTGCACTTGGCAACGACTTCCAACCAATGTCTTGATGGCGGCGGCACCCCCACTTCTATCACAACAGATATTGATTGTGCGGCTCGGAATGCTTCCATTCCGGATGTTGGGGCAGACGAGTTCACCAATCCGAACCTTACGCTTACCATTGCGGAAACTTCCGGAGTGGCCAACGATGGCACCATCTGCGCAGGATCACCGCTTACCATTACTGCCAATGGTGGTGGTACATTCTTGTGGAGCAACGGCGATACGTCTGCCGCTATTTCACCGGCTCCATCAACGACGACTACGTACACGGTCACTGTTACCAATGGAACTTGTACAGATGTCATGACAACGACCATTACGGTATTACCGGTACCAGAACTGAGTACCATCTTAACACAACCATTAACCTGTGTTACGACGGATGGCGCCATTAACCTGACGGTTTCTCCTGCTGGTACTTACACCATTGACTGGGCCGATCTTGCCGGAAACAACGATCCAGAGGATCGCGCCGCTTTGTTGGTGGGAACGTACAACGTGACCGTTACCAACACCGCAACAGGCTGTACCAGTTCGCTGATGATCAACCTCGCAGGCCCTGGTGGCTGTGATGTGTGTCCAACCATTCCAAATGTTTCGGTGGTGCCAAGTCCGGTTTGTCAGGGAGTGAACTTCACGGTCGCCTCTTCCAACCTGACCAGCATGGGCAACACGTACGGGATTATTTTCAAATATTCCACAACCTCGTTGGCCAATCCTTACACAGGTGGAACGGTACTGGCAACAGTGCCAAATGCCAACCTGACCAATATTGGAACGGTAGCTTCTGAGATTGCTGCCTTGGCTGCTACGGGTAACTACTTCATCTATTCGGTCTTGACGCCAACGCCCTTAGACCCAACCTGTCGTCCATTTGCGTGGACGTCCTTGACGGTAAATCCATTGCCAACGCCGGCAACGTCGGTAGCGGAAACTTCCGGTGTAACCAACAACGAAGGCAACATCTGTGTGGGAGCATCTGCCACGATTACGGCTACGGGTGGCACGGCATACTCGTGGAATACGGGCGCCACTACAGCGGCCATTACGGTTGCTCCTGCGGCCACCACGACCTACACGGTTACGGTTACCAATAGCAGTGGATGCACGGGTGTTGTGACGCGTACGATCACGGTGAACCCGTTGCCAACGGCGTATGCCTTGGTTGGCGGCGGCGGCTATTGCGTGGGAAGTATTGGTGTGCCAGTTGGTTTGACCAATTCTCAAGTGGGTGTTAGCTACCAACTTCAGGTGAACGGCATCAATGTCGGAGCGGCTGTTGCGGGTAATGGCGCGTTCATTACCTTTGGAACAATCACCACAATAGGTACAGCTACCGTCATTGCGACCAATACAACCACAGGTTGTGCTGCGAGCATGACTGGTCCGTTGACCATTTACTCGTTCTCTTGTACTGTTACCATCTCAGATCCTTGCGTTTGCAAAAACAACGCAACGAATCTGACGAATGGTCAGTTTGATGAAACAATAAAAGTAAACGCTCCAAGCAATCAGGTTTGGACTGTAGTATTGTCAAATGGTTTGTTCTCTGCGGCCAGTTTGGCGCCACCAACGGCACCAACACCGATTGCCAATGGAACTTTGTTGACCAATTTGGGTGGCAACATGTTTGAACTGAAAGGCATCCACGTGGATGCTCAGGGGTACAATGTGACGGTCACCAACAACGCTGGCACTGTATTGACCATTGGCAACAGTTGCAGCTATCCAAATCCATCCATCACAACGGATTTGACCGGGGAGTACTGCATCAACAGCGATGCCATTACACTTGTTGGCAACCCTGGCGACAACAACATCGCCAGTCAGCAGTTTACCATCAATGGTGTACCAGCTACGCAATTTACCCCAAGTCAGGGTGTAGGTCAGTACGTAATTGTCTATACGGTTGACGGCGGCGTTCCCAAGGCATTTGGTCCAACAGACCCTGGATGTACCCAGAAAGTTTCAACGACTGTGCACGTGGTGGAAACCCCGAGTTTGTTAAACTGCAACGATGTGGTGTATGTTTCCATCGATGAAACTTGTACGGGTGAAATTCGTCCGGATGATGTGCTGGAAGGTACGTATGGCTGTTACGATGATTACACGGTTGAAATCGACAGAACGTTGCCGATGGGCAATGGCCCTTGGACGTCTGCCTTGATTGATGCCACCGATATTGGTAAAACGTATCAGGTGCGTGTAACACACAAGGTAAGCAACAACAAATGTTGGGGTAGCGTGACCATAGAAGACAAACTTGCACCCGTCGTCGTGTGCAAAGACATCCGTTTGGTTTGTCCTGTTACAACGTATGATCCAACCTACCTTAAAAATGTGTTGAACATCAGCACGGCCAATCCGATCATCACGGATTGTTCAAACGTGACTTCAGGTTATGTTGATACGTGGTTTGATCTTCCATGTGGTGGAAGCATCAATGGTATTCAGGATTTAAGTGCTTATGTGCAGCGCAAATGGACGGCAACTGACCAATGGGGTAATTCTACCACATGCTTGCAGTACCTCTACTTTGAGCGCCGTCATGCGTATGATGTGCAGTTCCCAGCAGAATACACCATTTCTTGCAGCGCCAATGTGGATACGGATCCGTCCGTTACCGGTGCGCCGTACCTTTCAGCGTTCGGCTTAAAATGGCCGATCAATCCAGGTGCAGGTTTCTGCGAGTTACAGTCTGCTTACGTAGATCAGATCTTGCCGGTGTGTGATGGAACGTACAAAATATTGCGTACGTGGACGGTGTTGGACTGGTGCTTACCAACTTCTCCGATTCCGCCTTACACCAATCCATTGTACTATATCCAGTTGATCAAAGTAGTGGATGAGGCAGGTCCGGCATTTACGTGCCCTGCAAACCTCACCGTATCCATTGATCCATTTGGTTGCTGCGCAACGGTTGATCTGCCAAACAGAGTTATTGAAGATGGTTGCTCACGGGTAAACAATATCAGTGGTTCGATCACAACATTTGATCCATACACGGGTGCTCAAACAGGCCTGTATAACATTGGTGGTTCGCTGACGGATTTCGCCGGCAACAACTGGTGGGATCGCGATACACTTGGACAGTGGGGAGCATCCCCTTGCTTGCCATTGGGCACGCAGACGGTTGTTTACCGCGCCCAAGATGATTGCAGCAATGTTACAACCTGCTCGTTCAAGTTGACCATTGCGGACTATGTTCCGCCCGTGGCTTCTTGTGATCAGACGACAACTGTTGCCATTGGACTAGATGATCCGTTTGATTGCTACACGCCAGCGGATGGCTGTGACGGCGCAGGTGTGACATTCGTAAATGCCAAGAATTTTGATGATGGCTCTTACGACCAGTGCGGCACCATGAAATTTACGGTTCGCCGCATGGCACCCTATACAGATTGTATTGCGAATTTGAGCAAGAACGGATGTTTCCCATCGGGAGCAAGCGAGTACGATGTTGCTACTGCGGAAGCAGACTCCATCAAGTTCTACTGCTGTGAAGTAGGTACCACGCAGACCATTATCCTGCGTGTGTATCAAACCGATGTCAATGGCAATATTGTCAACGGTCCCGACGGATCTCCGATTTTCAACGAGTGTATGGTGCAGGTGGAAGTACAAGACAAAAACAAGCCTGCTTGTATTCCGCCAGTCAATGTTACCGTTTCTTGTGAGCAATTTGACCCAAGTCTCTGGCTGTATGGTAAAGCAAAAATACAGGACAACTGTTGTCTTGATATTACGAAGGAGTACCAAGGCCAGTGTGGTTTGACGCATGCTGTAAACTACGCACAGTTTGATACGCTTTGCAACAAGGGTACGATCACGCGCACATTCCGTGCGTTTGACTGCCACGGCAACAGCAGCCAGTGCACCCAGCGTGTCGTGGTAACATACGAGCAGGATTACTTTGTAAAGTTCCCGAATGACGTGATTGTTACAACCTGCGACGGAACAGGTGTTTACGGCGAGCCATCTTTTTATGGTGAAGACTGTGAACTGTTGGGTGTATCATATGAAGACGAAATCTTCACGGTGGTGCCAGATGCATGCTTCAAAATTGAGCGCAACTGGAAAATCATCAACTGGTGTACCTACAACCCGAACCAAGCACCGTTGTGTGTGAACGTGCCAAATCCGACGCCAAATGCTATTGCGAACCACCCGACGAACCTGCCAGGTCCGATCGTGTCTCCAATCCAAACGGTGGGTGATCCATGGAAATCTACAATCGTTAAGATCAATGCAACAGACGCTGCGGCAACAAATTACGCTTCGTTCTACGATGCCAACGCCAACTGCTACACATACAAACAGATCATTAAAATCATTGATACCCAAGATCCAACAGTTGACTGTCCCGCTTCACCGGTTACAATCTGTGACCTGACCAGCAATGACGCTCAGTTGTGGAATGCTTCTTACTGGTGGGACAATGGCAATCAGAGCCACGACTTGTGCGAAGCGCCATCTGATATCTGCATTACAGGTACAGATGCTTGCTCGGGTTCAAACATCAACATTGAGTACCAGTTGTTCTTGGACCTCGACGGCGATGGTACGATGGAAACAGTGGTGAACAGCACGCAGTTGGGCTCACAGCCCGGCGGTTTGGGCTGGAACAACGTCTTGTTTGGCAACACTTCGGGTGCAGGCACTTCCCGTCAATTTGACGGTCGCCCAGTACCAACGAACCAGAAATGGGGCTTTGCAATCCAGGAGTCTGTAACCGGCGTTAACAAGACGGCATGTGTTAAATTCAACACATTCCAGGCTCAAAACAGCTACGTAACACCACAGTTGCCGTATGGCACGCACAAGATCAAATGGTTTGTAACAGACGGTTGCGGCAACGAGACCATCTGCGAATACTCGATCGTGATCAAAGACTGCAAAGCACCAACGGTTGTGTGCTTGAACGGTTTGAGTGTGAACATCATGCCAACAGCGATGATCCAAATGTGGGCAACAGACTTCTTGCAGTACGCAGAAGACAACTGCACACAGACACAGTTCCTGAAATACGCGATCCGCAAGTGCGGTCAGGGTACAGGCTTCCCAGTGGACGGCCAAGGTAACCCGATCACGAACGTAACGTTCAATTGCTCCGAGTTGGGCACACAGTGTGTTGAACTGTGGTCTATCGACTTGGCCGGCAATGCAGACTACTGCGAGACGTATGTAATCGTACAAGACAACGCAGGCAACTGCGGTGTTGGCAACACGGTGAATGTATCGGGTGCATTGAAGACAGAAGGCAACGAAACCATTGAGGAAGGTATTGTCACCCTCGACGCCACGTTGAACGCTGCGCCACCCGTAACGATGTTTGACATGACGGATAATAACGGTACTTATGCATTTAACATAGCGTTGGGATCAACGGTAACCGTTTCGCCGGTAAAAGACGACAATCCATTGAACGGTGTTACCACGTATGACTTGGTGTTGATCTCCAAGCACATCTTGGGTATTCAGCCACTGGGTAGCCCATACAAAATGATTGCAGCAGATGCCAACAAATCAAACTCTATCACAACGTTTGACATTGTTGAGCTGCGCAAATTGGTATTGGGAATCAACCAAGAACTGCCAAACAACACCTCATGGCGTTTTGTTGACAAAGCACATGTCTTTGCCAATCCTGCCAATCCTTTCCAAAATACCATTCCGGAGACTATTTCATTTGTCGACATTATGGGCAATTGGATGGATCAAAATTTCGTAGGTGTTAAGATCGGTGACGTAAACAACACCGCAGTAGCGAACAGCCTGATGGTATCAGATGATCGTTCTGTGGGTACGTTGTTGTTCGACGTAAACGACCGCGACGTTAAAGCTGGCGAAACATTTGAGGTAACCTTCACGGCGGCAGAGAAAACCCAAGGGTACCAGATGACGTTGAACCTGAATGGTTTGGCGGTATCTGAGATCGTTGGAAGCGACCATGTAACGGCGAACAACTTTGGTGTGTTTGCTGACGCGTTGACCGTTTCTATTGACGGATCTGATGCGTTTACTGTTAAGTTCCGCGCTGCGAAAGCAGGCAAGTTGAGCGAGATGATGAGCGTATCAAGCCGCATCACGAAATCAGAAGCATACAGTCTGGCAGAAGGCCGCATGGACGTAGCGCTTCGCTTTGACGGCAAAACTATTGCTGGCGTAGGTTTCGAGTTGTACCAGAACCAACCCAACCCATTTGTGAACAAGACGTTTGTAGGCTTCCACCTCCCAGCGGCAGCAGCAGCAACGTTGAAAGTTTATGATGAGACAGGTCGTGTTGTATTCACACAGAAAGGTGATTTCGCGAAAGGCTACAATGCCATTTCACTGGATCGCGCGTTGTTGAACACAACGGGTGTGTTGTACTACACGTTGGAAACTGCAACAGATGCAGCTACGAAGAAGATGATTCAAGCGAAGTAGTAGCTGAGCGGAATAGCACCGCTAGCGCCTGCTCTTAAAACAAAAAATCCCGGTCAGCTTATGCTGTACCGGGATTTTTTTTGGGTGTTTTACCTTGCTGCTTGTCCGATAAATAACCCTGCTTGTAACCAGTTACGTGTTTTTTATCTTGTCCCAGATTTTCCAGTCCTTAATTTTGCGTCTTTCGCGTTTTTCGATGATGTAACGGGCTGAAATAGCGGCGCCATTCCAATCGAATGGATGCGCTTGGTCGCCCGCAAGGTGTAGTTCAGGTTTCCAGTCAACCGATAAATTCAGTCGCCCCAAGCCAAACTCAAGTCCGGCAATACCCGTAAGTCCAAACACGTGATGTTTTACTTCAGCAGTGTTTCTGTTGGCGTTAGCTTTCCAGTAGTAGTGTAAACCCGTACCGGCGTAGAAATTCACACCTCGGAGCATGATTTTCTGGTGTTTTTCACCGAGAATCGTTGCGCCGAAATTATTGGAAAGAATTGGGGTGTGGAGTATTCCCTCTGCGGTCCATCCGTCTTGGATATATTGTTGCAGGGTAATATTGAATCCTTTGTCAAAGCGCACACCGGCAGCCGTTTTATAGGCTTGGCTGAAGGCAGGGATTGAGAGGATGAGCAATGCGGAAGTAATGGGAACTGCGAGGGTGCTTTTCATAGCAATGGGTCTAAGTAACTGGTTGGGTGGTCTAAATTGTTGGGTGATAACAAGGAAAAAACGAACAATGGGTACTGGTATTTATGCGCATGTCGTGGTTTAAAGATAAATTAACGAAAATGGGCGGTACATTTGGCGGTTCAGCGCTCAAAGTAGTGAATACTCATTGTTTTGGCGGATACTGAAGGCTAATATCAGTTATGATGACGAGGATATTGTTTCGCTTGGGGCAATTTTTCAGGTTTTACTGCAGTGCGGTAACGAAATATCAACTGCATTCTCCCTTTGTGTTTGAGTTATCTGAGGTGATATTGGATAACAAACGATGGTACTATGCTTTTCGGGACGTCGAAGTATTGCGTCGAACAATGCTGGCCAGTAAAGCGGAGATGCGTTTGGATGACGGGCGTACTCGACTGTCAATGATGGGATCTTGGATGCGTGGGGGCTCCATTGGCCCTGGTGTCGGCCAGCAACTGTTTCATTTGGCCAATTGGGTCAATCCGAGCTCCCTGCTACAGATAGGTACATCAGTGGGAATAGGTGCGATGTATCTTCATTCAGGGGCCCATGGGGCAGCTTGTATTGCCTTGGAGGAGCGCCTGGAGAGGGCAGGTGTTGCGCGGGTGAATGTTGACTTGTTGGGATGTCAGTCTCGGGTAGCCATTCGTGTTGGTCGATACGAAGACACACTACCGATCGCATTGACAACATTGCAAAAAATTGATTTTCTGTATGTGGAGGATCATGTGTGGCGGGCGGTCGAATATTTTGAGGAATGTTTGCCTTTTTCACACGATTCAACGGTATTTGTTTTTTGGGAGATACATCGTTCAGTGGAGGGAGAAGCTGCTTGGCAGTCAATACAGCGGCATCGTCGGGTGACGCTCACGGTTGATTTTTTTGGGATATCGCTGGTGTTCATCAACCCTAATTTTAAGCATAGACAGCATTTTAGCGTCGTTGCAGCGAGCTGGAAAATCTGGAAATTCATGTAATTTTATACCCTAACCAGTTATTTTTTATCCAATAAAATCACAATAACGCTTGCAGCTCAACCTTACCTACCGTCAAATATGGCGTATTTCAGCGCCCATTATGCTTGGTTCTGCCGCGCAGAATGTCATTGCGCTGAGTGATGCGGTGTTGTTGTACCATTTGGGCCAGGCGGAGTTTGCGGCGATTGGGTTTGCCGGCGTTTTTTACATCACCATAGCGGCGATTGGTTTTTCTTTTTCCCGGGGTGGCCAGATCATGATTGCCCGCAGGATGGGGGAAGGCCGCTTGGGGGCGGTTGGCCATACATTTCACTCGATGGTATTGTTTGAGTTGTTGTTGGCCCTGCTGATGTGGTTATTTATGCGCTATTCGACGCCGTGGTTTTTCAAATTTTTTTTAGAGCACTCTCCTGAGGTATATCAAAAAAGTCTCGAGTACATCCACTATCGATCTTATGGTGTTTTTTTCAGTTACGGAGGCGTTGCGCTCATTGCGTTGTATTCTGGAATTGCTCGACCTAGGATCATTTTTATCGATACCATGGTATTGGCGTGCATCAACCTTATACTCAATTATGGGTTTATTTTTGGCAATTTTGGATTGCCGGCGATGGGGATAGGCGGTTCAGGACTTGCCAGCAGTATCGCCGAGGGTGTGGCTTTTCTGGTATTTCTGGTGTATATGGTGTTTGACAAAGAAAACAGGCGATTGAAAATATTTACGTTGCCTGCGCCGGACTGGAAAATGATTCGGCAGCAGTTAAATATTTCATTGCCCGTGGTAGCACAGGCAGCAGTTGGGCAGGGCAGTTGGGTGTTTTTCTTTGGGATGGTAGAAAATTTGGGTGAACGAGCCCTGGCTATTTCTAACCTTGCCCGCACCGTTTACCTCCTCTTATCCATACCATTGTGGGGGTTTGCCACGGGAATTAACACCTTGGTAAGCAATCTGATTGGTCAAAATCGCCAGCACGATGTGTTGGCGGCGGCTTGGAAAACAGGGGTATTCTGTTGGTTGTTGAGTATGTTGCTGGCGATACCGATCCTACTGTTTCCTGAAAAATTGTTGTATCCGCTTTTGGGGAAAGAAGATATGAGCCTGATCACGGAAACCCAGCCAATTTTTTACTTGATGATTGGGCTGTTATCACTGGCAACGTTTGGTGCTGTACTGATGAACGCGCTTTCAGGAACCGGCGCTACCTGGTTTGGTTTAAAACTGCAGGCTGTTTGTGTGGGCGGATACCTTGGATATTTGTTTTACATCACCAATTACACCCAGTTGGGCCTGATTTGGGTTTGGGCTGCGGAGATATTGTATTGGATCTTGATGATCGTCATGGTTGTTTATTATTTACGCACAGAGAAATGGCACGGATTACATTTTTAAGCAGCTTTGTAAAACGTTGGACCGTATGGGAGTATTTGCCTTCTTGGGCAGCGAATATTCCGGTTTATGGGTTTTGGCTGTGGTTTTCATTGCGTGCCCGGCACCCATTCTTTTTTTCAAACGTCAATCCTGACATACCACTGGGTGGGGCTTTGGGCGAATCGAAGAGCGATATTTTACGGCTCTTGCCGCCTGAGATTGTACCGGAATGGGTGTTGGTATCGCCAGCCACTCCGTTTGAGGAGGTACAAGCAGCTTTGGAAAAAGCGCACATCGGTTTTCCCTTGATGGCAAAGCCGGATATTGGCGAGCGAGGTTTTTTGGTGAAAAAAATAGAGACCCCGGCCGAATTGAGGGCCTACTTGGAGCAATGGCCGGTTCCATTTATTTTACAAAAATTTCTGGCGCAACCGCGCGAAGCTTCGGTGTTGTTTTACCGCTTTCCAGGGCCTGAAGGACGATTTGGCATTTCTTCAATTTGTCTCAAAGAGTTTATGCGTGTTCGGGGAGATGGCGTTTCCACCATACGGGCATTGATGGCAAGACGTACCCGATCTGCTTTTCAGTTGGCCCGTTTCGAACAAGATTTCCCGGAGGTATTAAACGCAATACCGGGTAAAGGTGAGGAGCGGTTGTTGGAACCTGTAGGAAACCATGCGCGTGGCACCAAGTTTTTGAATGGCGACCACCTCCTTGATGCGCAGTTGGTTGCATCATTTGCATCCATTTGTACGCATTTGACGGGTGTTTTGTTTGGTCGGTTTGACCTGAAATACGAAGATGAAACTGCCCTGCGATTGGGGAAGTTTCAGACAATGGAATTGAACGGGGTATTTGCAGAGCCTGCGCATATTTACGATCCAAGCCACGGTATGTGGCGGGCTTATCAGGATTTATGGCGGCATTGGCGGTTGTTGTTTTTGTTGCACCGCGCGCAAAAAAAAATCGGTGTTCAGCCGACATCTTTGGGGGAATCTTGGCGGTTTATTCGGGGATATTTGGGGTATAAAAAGATGCTGAGGGCAATAAAAAGATAGACAGGTGAAGCGGTGACGGAATCTGTGGTTCAATTTTATGTAACTGATTGGCGTGGTCGCGTCTGAGACAAAAAAGTGGCC
>CAIZLM010000160.1 GCA_903933805.1 uncultured Bacteroidota bacterium
AATGCCCCACCCAAAAATGTGTAAGACGCGACTGCCGAGAGCGTAACTGTAGGCAATTTATCACTTATTTATCCACTTTTGCTCATGTGCAAAACCATTTATCTAATGCTTGCGACATTGTGCCTTATGGCACAAGTTCAGGCACAAGTCTGGCCTGTAATTCCCTCTCCTAGCGTGCTGAATTCGGCTGGCGGAGTCATCAATCAATCCAGCGGCGACTTTGTCGAATATTCCATTGGTGAAATGGCTGTCGTTTCTCTTAACCGTGGCGGAAATGAGGTCGGATTCACACAAGGGTTTCTTCAACCTACATTAGGGAGCGATTTCGTCATCAACACGACGCACGAATCGTTTGATGAAAAGTACAGTTTTAAGTGTTTTCCCAATCCGGTTTCTGATTATCTTACGGTGGAGACAAGTTACCAAGAATTTACTACAGTGCAATTCACCAATGTGGAAGGTCAACTTCTTCACGAAATTCGGTTTGATTACACGCCTATCGATTGTACTACTTTACCGAAAGGAACCTATTTCGTCCGCATTTTTTGCAACACTAACCCAGAATCAAAAACTTTCAAACTACTCAAACAATGAAGCAACTTTTTTCTCTAATAGCATTTCTAGCCTTCCTCGGTTTTGTTTCTGCACAAGCCCCGCAAGGCATCAATTTTCAAGGTGTCGCCCGAAATTCTGACAAATCCCCTAAAGCCGCTGGCACTCAGATTCAAATTGAGTTCAAAATATGGGATGCGCCCAATGGCGGAAACCTCCTTTACGATGAAACCCAAACCAAAACAACTAATGGCGTAGGTCTTTTTACTGCTGTAATTGGACAAGGGAATCCGGTTTCAGGTTCATTTGCAAATATTCCTTGGGCAATTGGACAAAAACACCTTGAAGTCTTTGTTGGGAATGAGTCAAGTGCAAGACAACTTATGGCAAGTGTGCCATATGCGCTGTTTGCTGCCTCTGGTAATCAAGGGCCACAAGGCATTCAAGGCCAGCAGGGAATCCCCGGTGCGCAGGGAGCGACAGGTGCAACAGGTGCACAGGGAGCAACTGGCGCGACTGGGCCACAAGGTCTGCAAGGATTAACCGGCGCGACTGGTGCACAAGGCCCGATAGGACCTGTATTTGTGCCTGACATTGTCATTATTGAGGAAATAAAACCCACCAGTGTTGCACCTGTACCTTTAACTCTTTTTTCAGACAATTCTTGGAATCAACGAAATTTCACAGGTCAGACAGTTCCAACAAACAGTTTTGTTACCTTAAATGGGGCCAATATTCAATTTCTTCAAACTGGAACGTATCTGATTTCTGCATCTGCACCTGCGTACAAATCTGGTCGGCATAAACTTTGCCTACGTGAGACTCCATCTGGCTCTGGTACAATAAAAATAACCGGAACTTCCGAACGTAACGATGCCGTTCCTGTAAGCGGCAGCGTTTATGGCATTACGACAAGGTCAGTCGTTTTGGGCAAACTTGTTGTTAATAACCTAAACGTGCAATATGTCTTAGATCACTATATAGAGCAAAATACTGGTGGCGTAGATGGCTTCGGTGTCCGGTCAAACATTCCCAACGTTTCAGAGGTTTTTGCCCAAATCATGATTCAAAAAATCCAGTAGTCGAAAGCCTCCTCTCTTTATACGGCAAAGGTTGAATGCTAGCAGCTTTCTGCCTTGCGTGGTGTTCGCCAAGATCATCCCAATCGCCGCGCTTGGTGTTTTCACCAAGCGCCTACGGCGGAGTGAGTGGCGCTTTTTAGCATTGATGTGATTGGTAAGAGCCCCGATTGTCGTGATTTCGCATTGGTGTCTCGAATCGGGGTGACTATTCGCTGAAATGCCAAATATATATCAGAAATGGGTGCCTTATTGTTATTTTTTCAAGATATGTCACGCACTCCGCCGTTTGCACTTGGTGAAAACACTAGGCGCGGCGGGTGGGAGGGCCATCAGGAACACCTGACGAGGCGGAAAAGGAGGTCTAAACAAGAACAATAAACAATTAGGCGGCAAGCATAAATATAAAATATTTTAACTTACACTTGCTGTTAATCAAAATGGGATTATTTTTGCAGTGGAAATAACTTTTACAGATAAGAAATTCGAGAAACTGGCTAACGATGACCGAAAGCTGGTAAAGGAGTTTGGTAAGTTCCGGGCAGATAAGATCAAAACAAGGTTGGCACAGCTAAGATTCGCCACCACCCTTGAAGAAGTAAGAAACTTGCCCGGCAACTACCACGAACTTACCAACAACCGGAAAGGGCAATGGGCTTGCGACTTAGACCAAGCTTACAGGTTGGTTTTCACACCTCACGAAAACCCCATCCCCACCAACGAACATGGTCAGTATGTTTGGATGGAAATCACAGGAGTAGAAGTTATAGAGGTAGTAAACTATCATAAAGAAAAATAATCATGGTCAAGCAAAATCAATATTTTCCACAATCAGTTCCACATCCGGGCGAAACTTTGGCTGAGAAACTGGAAGAAATGGAGATGCCTAAAAATGAGTTTGCACTCCGAACAGGAAAGCCTGAAAAAACCATTATAGCCATTGTTAACGGCAAAAGCTCCATTACGCCCGATATGGCGGTGCAGTTTGAGAATGTCACCAAGATCCCTGCAAACTTTTGGATGAACCACCAAAGAGGTTACGATGAATACATTGCAAGAGAGAAAAGGCAAACCGTTATTCAGGAAGCATTGGCATGGGCAAAGCAATTTCCTTTAGCAGACATGATAAAGAAAGGATGGTTGCCACAAGTGGCTACCATTGAAGAAAAAACAATGGAAATGCTTGCTTTCTTTGGTTTCTCCAATCACACAGCCTGGGAAGATTATTACTTCAAGCAGCAACTAAAAGTTGCTTTCAGAATTTCACTGGCTCAAACCAAAGAACCTTATGCAATTTCTGCATGGCTTCGCAAAGGTGAATTACAGGCAGCGGAGTTAGGAGCAAACGACTATTCAGAAAAGAAGTTTAAAGAAGCATTGCCGGAACTGAAAGCAATCATGGCAAATCATCCTGAAGGCTTCTTTAACCAGTTGCAAAGTATTTGTTTGGAAGCAGGTGTTAAAGTGGTTCATACCCCTTGCATCAATAAAGCCCCGATAAGTGGTTCCACCCGTTGGTTGAAAGATACACCTTTCATACAGTTAACAGGCCGTTATAACCGCAATGATAGTTTCTGGTTCACTTTCTTTCACGAAGCAGGGCATATTCTCTTACATGGTAAAAAGGACATTTTCCTGGAGAATCTGGACTATACCGACAAGGACATGGAGAAAGAACAGGAAGCGGATGAATTTGCCTGCAAGTGGACATTGACAGAAGAAGAAGAAGCGGAAATATTAGCAGCAGCACCACTAAGCGAAGAAGACATCCGGGATTTTGCAAAACAGTTCACAACGCATCCGGCCATTATTATTGGAAGGCTGCAACACAAAAAATTAATTCCGTACGCATTAGGCAGAGAATATTTTGAACAGGTTAATTTTGAATAAACGATCCACACAAATGAAATTCTGCCTTGCGTGGTGTTCGCCACGATCATCGCACCCGCCGCGTTTCTGCCTTGCGTGGTGTTCGCCAAGATCATCCCGATCGCCGCGCTTGGTGTTTTCACCAAGCGCATACGGCGGAGTGAGTGGCGCTTCTTAGCGTTGATGTGATTGGTAAGTTCTGCCTTGCGTGGTGTTCGCCAAGATCATCCCGATCGCCGCGCTTGGTGTTTTCACCAAGCGCCTACGGCGGAGTGAGTGGCGCTTTTTAGCGTTGATGTGATTG
>CAIZLM010000161.1 GCA_903933805.1 uncultured Bacteroidota bacterium
ACCACAACGGTAACGAATGCGAGTGGCTGCACGGCGACCGCGACGTCAACGATTACGGTGAGTCCTCTGCCAACGGCGACAATTGCAGTAACCGAAACCTCCGGCACTCCGAACGACGGCACAGTCTGTTCTGGCGCCTCAGCCACGCTGACCGCCAGTGGGGGTACATCCTATTCTTGGAACACTGGCGCGACAACGGCTGCAATCACGGTAACACCTAGCACTACGACCACATATACTGCTACGGTCACAAATGCAAGTGGCTGCTCAGCGATTGCCGTTACTTCGGTTACATTGGTCGCACTTCCTGTCATTGGGTCTATCGTAACGCAACCAACTACCTGCTTCTCTTTTGATGGCGCAATAGTGCTTTCCATTACCGGAGGAGGAGGTTCATACACGTTTAACTGGTCAACTGTTGGCGGCAATGGCCTCGTTCCAGGAGCTCAAAATCAACTTGCTTTGACAGCAGGTTCCTACACCGTTACAGTTTCAAATAGTAACGCATGTACTTCAACAGCATCCTTTATTTTGACGGCACCCGGAGGCTGCAGTATGTGTCCTGTTGTTGGTGCCTTGGGTACAGCGCCTGTTGGTATGATATGTCAGAATGATAACGTGGCGATTACAGCCACAGGGCTTACTGATATGGCTACAGGTACCACTTATGGAATTGTTTTTAAACAATTCTCATCCTTACCTGCGGATCCTTATATCGGTGGAACTGTTATCGCTACGATTCTTAATAGTATGCTTGGTGGTGGTGGAACAACAGCCACGACCACGACTACTTTCCCAATTGCTGACACCTATTATATATATGCTGTTTTGACGCCCACACCCATAGATCCGCTCTGCAGGCCATTTGCTACGGCTACGGTGTTGGTGAATCCTGTTCCAACCGTGTTTGCGATCACGGGTGGCGGATCTGTTTGCACGACAGATGTTGTGGGTGTACCTGTTGGCTTGAGTGGTTCACAGTTGAATGTTAACTACCAATTGAGGTTGAATGGTGTCAATACTGGCGCGGTGGTACTTGGTACTGGCGCTGCGATTTCCTTTGGCCCCCAACGTGGGGTTGGAACATATACGGTTGTTGCCAGTCATACACAGGGTGCTTGTGCGGCACCTATGACTGGAACGGTTACGGTTTCAACCTATAGTTGTGGTTCAACGATATCTGATCCATGTGTATGCAAAAACAATGCTACCACGCTGACCGACGGTCAGTTTGATGAGACAATTGTTGTAAATGCGCCAAGCAGTCAGACTTGGTCTGTGGTTTTAGCGCCTGGTTTGTACGCATCCAACAGCGCGGCGCCACCAGCATTACCACTGCCAATTTTGAATGGGACATTGATGACAAATCTGGGGGGTAATATGTTTGAGCTGAAAGGGATTCATGTAGATGCCCAAGGTTATAGCATCACCGTAACCAATAACCTTGGTTCTATCTTGACGATAGGAAATAGTTGCAGTTATCCGAATCCCTCCATTTCATCTGATTTGAGTGGGGCTTATTGTCTTTATTCAGGTCCGGTTGCGTTGACTGGTACGCCTGGCGACAACAGCATTACCAGTCAACAGTTTACGGTAAACGGGGTGCCCGCCACGCAATTCAATCCTGCCCAGGGCGTCGGACAATACGTGATCACCTACACGGTTGACGGCGGTTTACCGAAAGCTTTTGGTCCAAACGATCCGGGTTGTGTACAAAAGGTTTCGACAACCGTACACGTGTTAGAAACGCCGGAGGCGCTTCAGTGCAATGATTTGGTGTTTGTCTCGATGGACGGCTCTTGTGTTGGAACAATTCGTTCCGACGATGTGTTGGAGGGCACATATGGTTGTTTTGATGATTATCTTGTTGAATTGGATCGTACCCTTCCGATGGGCAATGGCCCATGGACGTCCTCGGCGATAGACGCTTCTGATATTGGTAAAACGTACCAGGCACGGGTTACCCACCAAGTGAGTGGCAACAAATGCTGGGGTATGGTGACGATACAAGACAAATTGGCACCCTCCTTGGCATGCAAGGATATTCGGTTGGCGTGCCCCGTTTCGACGTACGATCCAACCTACTTGAAAGACGTACTCCACCTGAACGACGCCTTTCCAACGATAACAGATTGTTCGAATTATACGTCGAGCTACGTTGATACATGGTTTGATTTGCCCTGTGGGGCTGGTATCAATGGGGTTCCAGACCTTAGCGCGTATGTACAGCGCAAATGGGCTGTTACAGACCAGTGGGGGAATGCTACAACATGCCTTCAGTACCTGTACTTTGAGCGCCGGCATGCATACGATGTTAAATTTCCTGCCGATTTCACCCAATCGTGCAGTTCTAATGTGAGCACAGATCCTGCCGTTACGGGGGCTCCGTATTTGACGGGGTTTGGCTTGAACTGGCCCATCAATCCCGGTGTAGGTTTCTGCGAGTTGCAGTCAGCGTACGTTGATCAAGTTATACCAGTTTGCGATGGGACATACAAAATTGTACGTACGTGGACTTTATTGGACTGGTGTCTTCCAATGACACCTGTGCCGCCATTTTCCAACCCACTTTATTACGTTCAGTTGATCAATGTAGTCGATCAAACGGGCCCTGCGCTGACGTGTCCTGCGAACCTGACGGTTTCTGTTGATCCCTTCCAATGCTGTGCAACAGTGAACCTCCCGGATGTGGTAGTAGAAGATGCCTGTTCCCGGATCAACAATATAGGTGGTATGGTGACGACGTTTGACCCATATACAGGCGTTCAAACGGGGATGTACACGATAGGCGGAACATTGACAGATTTCCCAGGCAACAACTGGTGGGATCGCGATACGCTGGGGCAGTGGGGCACAACGTCCTGTTTGCCCATTGGCGTACAGACGGTCACTTACAGGGCCCAGGACGATTGCGACAACGTTTCCAGTTGTACCTTTAAGCTGACCGTCGCTGACCTGATCCCTCCCGTAGCAGTTTGTGATCAGGTGACCCAAGTTGCTTTGAACAGCAATGGCAAGGCTGTTGTAGATGCTGAAACTTTTGATAATGGCTCTTACGATATTTGCTGTATTGGAGGTTTCAAGGCTGGTAGATCCGGTTCAAATCTGGGTTCAACCGTGACTTTCACTTGTACCGATATCGGAAAAACCATTCTCGTCGTATTTGAGGCCAGCGATTGCAGTGGCAATACCAACGATTGTATGGTGGAGGTTTTGGTCGAAGATGCTATTAAACCTGCATGTATAGCTCCGCCTAATGTGACGGTTACTTGTGAACAGTTTGACCCAAGTCTGTGGTTGTACGGAACTGCCAATGTTGTTGATAATTGCTGTATTGATACCACGATCAAATTGGTGAACTACGCACAGTTTGACACCCTTTGCAACAAAGGCACAATTACCCGTACGTTCCGCGCATTTGACTGCCACGGCAACTCCAGCCAGTGCACGCAGCGCGTGGTGGTGACCTACGAACAAGATTACTACGTGAAATTCCCGAATGACGCTATTGTCACCACGTGTGACGGTACCGGTGTTTACGGCGAACCAACGTTCTACGGCGAAGATTGTGAGTTGCTGGGTGTATCACACGAAGATGAAATCTTCACGGTGGTGCCCGATGCTTGCTTCAAAATTGA
>CAIZLM010000162.1 GCA_903933805.1 uncultured Bacteroidota bacterium
GGAGAGAATTCAACGATTTGGCAAAGAAATTGGGACATCATTTGAGCACATGAAAAAAGCCTTCACGGGTTTGTTTGGAGGTTTCGCCGGATTGTTGGTGTATATGTTTTCATGAGGAATGGTGATATTTCGCAACTGATTGAGTGGCGCGTTATTTTACCGGGAGGGATGTATTTAATGTCTCAAACGCGATATCTTGGTTGGACGCGTTTTTACATACACCGAAAGATTGTGGGTGATGCCAAGTACCCGCTTGGCATCACCTTTTTTGCGTATTTTTTGCTGCTTTTACGCAGTGGGCTTTGGTAGTCCTTTTAAGTAGTCATGTGGATATTGAACCTATTGGGTAATCTTACCGTAAAAGCCGTTTCGATGCCTGGTTGACTGTAAAACTCAAGGGTGCCGTTGAGCATTTCTGTGTGTCTTTTTACAATGTGCAACCCAAGTCCGGTTCCCTTGATGTTCTGGGCGTTTTTGGCCCGAAAGAAGACGACGAACAGGTTTTTCTGCTCTTCAAGGGGTATTCCGATGCCTTCATCCCGTACTTTTATAACGATTTCATCTTCGGCGACTTCGGTACGGAGGTGAATTTTCTTGTTATCTCCGGAGTATTTACAGGCATTTGACAGTAAATTGAGTAAGATATACTTCAAAATATTGCCATCCTCTTTGATGGTCTCCATACCGGTATGGGCATACTCAATGGACTGCCCTTTGCCCAAAATTCCGGAGGAGTTTTCAATTATATCTTTGCAGAATTCAAGTAGGTTGAATTCTTTTCTGGCGATGTATATTCGACCACTTTCAATTTTTTCTATGGACATGAAGTCATTTAGAATGGTCGTTAAATCTTCAATGGAAGCTGCAATTCTAATGAAATGCTTTTTGACGTTTTTTACCTGCTCGGCGTCTAGGTACTGCTCAATCAGCCAATTGCTGGATAGGATGGCAGAGAGTGGCGTACGGAATTCATGTGAAGCAATTCTGATAAACCTTGATTTTAACTCATTCAGTTCCCGCTCTTTTTCCAGTGCGAGGGCCATTTTGTGTTCTTGTGCTTTGAGTTCCGTGATATCGTTCAAGATCAACAGCAGGTGCTTGAAGGAATTTGCCTCGTCGACAACAAAAATACTGGTGATCAAAACAGAGAGTATTGACGCGTCACCCCTGACAATGGTACACTCCATTTTACAAAGGCTCTTTGACTCCATTACGCTGTTTCTATGCCTGTAGAAGTCATCTTGGCTTAGTTCATCCTGAATGAAAATGGAGAACGGCCTACCCAAAATTTGGGATTTTTCACGCCCCAATTGCTTGCTGGCCATTTTGTTTAACCGTGATACTACGCCCTTGTTGTCCAGTGTCAGGTAACCAACAGGGGAATAATCAAACAAATTTTCGTATTCTTTACAAGAATTGTTGAGTTTTGCCTGGGTGGCCATCAACGCATCATTTTGCATTTCGAGTTCAATGACATGGACATTGAGTTCGTGTTCTAAGTGTGCTGCGGTTTGTTGTTTTGGCAATGGATGTTTCACATGAGCCTGTTTCTCTGCTTTTTTTCGGAGGTTACCCAAGTTTTTTTTTGTTGGTGTACGATTTGCCATAGCGCGGTTTTTTTAGATATTTTTTGATCACTCGGAGGGGGTGTGTTGTTATGTTTGCCATACCCCTAGAATATGATCAGGTTTTTCGGGGTTAGTGGCTGAAAACCACCAGGTATTGACAAATTTTTTATAGACGTTGTCGGCACATTTGAACCTAAATTCTTGTCTGCTCACGCCTTTTTTTGAAGTATCTGACAGGGTATCCAGCATTTTTTTTCTGTCACTTGGATGTATTCGCTGTATCCAGAAATCCATGTTTCCCATAAATTTTTCGGGTAGAAACCCGGTTAGTCTTTCGCAGTTTTCGCCGACAAAGTCGATGTTCAGTATTGGCAACAAGGTGCAGGAATAGGGGACAGCAAGCATATTATCAGCCATAAGTTGGAGGTGTTTGCTTACGTTAATCATCTTTTTCTCGATCTTTTTCTGTTCGGAGATGTCAACGAGGGTCACCAACACGCCCTCAATAATGTTCTCGGCAGTACGATAGGGGATAATGCGCATGTTGTACCATTTTCCATCAGTGGAAACGACTTCCATAGACTTTACGGAGAGGGTTTTTAGGGCATAATTGACATCATCAGCCAGGGTGTAGTACACCAGGTTGCTGGACAATTGCGTGATGGGCCGGTCGATGTCGGAGGGTATCAGGTTGAATATTTCGGAAGCAGCACCGGTGAAACGTTTAATTTTCAGGTTGGGGTCGAGGTAGAGTGTAACCACTTCAATACTGCGCAGCAGGTTGTTTAAATCATTGTTGGCTTGGGAGAGTTGTTCAATTTTATTGGTAAGTTCATTGTTCACTGTAATCATTTCTTCGTTCACCGATTGGAGTTCTTCCCGGGACGTCTCCAGTTCTTCCACGGTACTTTGGAGTTCTTCGTTGGACAGTTGGTGTTCTTCAAAAGCACTTAAGCGTTCTTCGTTGGAGGTTTCCAGTTCGTTGATAGCTGTCTGGAGGTATTCTCGGGTTATTTTCAGCTCCCGTTCCACATCAAGGTTGGTTCGTTTGCTCTGCGAAGCTTTACTGGTAGTTTTTGTACTTTCCTTGGAATCGGATTTGTGTACTGGTTCAAAAATAACCATCAAAGTACCCAATTCATATTCTTTGTTGGTCAGTGGTTTTACGATCAAATTAATGCAGTAAAATTGGTCATTTACCATAATATCAACGCCTGAAATACGGGTTTCAATGTTGTTTTTCCGTGCTTTTTTCAGGGAATTTTCCAAAAAAGAACGCAGGCCCTTTTTGGCCATATCCAGGATATTAAATCTTGGGAAACCATTGGGTGGCTCCAAGAATTGTCCTGTATTGCCGGAAAAATAAATAGCATCGTTGTTTTTATCAATAATGACCGATGGCGGTGCGTATTGTTCGAGTAGAATTTTTTCACTTACGTTGGGAGTTGCTGTCTTTTTCTTTCCTGCAAAATTTTGTGAAGATTCGGTGAACACCGCTTGCCGTTCAATGGGCGGCAACTGGTAGAATAAGTTTTCTTTTCGGAAGGCGACGTTGTTTTTTTTGAATATTTTTTGGTGATCTTCAAACACAGAAAATAAGTCAACGTACTCTCCGATACTTTCAGATGTGCCCAATATCAGAATGCCACCATCGTTCAACCTAAAGTGAAAGGTTGGTATTATTTTTTTTTGTAATTCACTGTCCAAATAAATCAGCAGGTTTCTACAGGTAATCAAATCAATCTTAGAGAACGGAGGATCTTTGATTACGTTGTGGTGCGCGAACACCACCATTTCCCGTATTTCCTTTTTAATTTGGTATTTATTGTCCTTTTTTTGGAAAAATCTAGCAATACGTTCATGTGAAACATTGGCCCTAATATTGTCTGAATAGGTGCCATTTCTGCCAAATTCAATGGCATCCTCGTCAATATCAGATGCGAAAATGACCACCTTGAGGTGTTTTTTGAATTTATAAAGGGCCTCTTTAAACAACATGGCAATAGAATAGGCCTCCTCCCCAGTAGAACACCCACATACCCACACCCGTATCCCTTGTTTATCAGTACAGTTTTCTAATAAATACGGAATTACATTGTTTTCCAGGGACTTAAATACTTCATTATCCCTAAAAAAAGATGTCACCCCAATCAAGAATTCCTTGTAAAGTTTTACGACCTCGTCGGGATTTTTTTCAAGTAAGTCAATGTACTCTTCATAGGACTCAATTTGTTGCATTGCGATCCTTTTATTGATGCGCCTGACAACGGTATTTGATTTGTAGTTTAAAAAATCATATCCTGTTTGGTCTCGGATGATCAAGCAAATTTTTTTTAATTGATTTTCGGTCAAAGTATCCAAGTTAGTGGTAAGGAAAACAAGATTATTGGTTCTTTTTGAGGTGTATTCCACCAATTTTTTCGAAATTTTGTCGGGAGGCAAGATGTAATCTGCAACGCTGGCTTCTATGGCATGTTCTGGCATTCCGCGAAATTGTGCTGTAATCGGATCCTGTACAATACACAATCCACCTTCTGTTACAATATCTTTTAAGCCGTCGGTTCCATCCGAGCCGGTTCCAGAAAGTACTATGCCGATGGCCCTTGATTTTTGATCAATGGCCAAGGACTTGAAAAAAGTATCAATGGGTTTCCTTTTCCCCTGATCTTCCAGTGGTGTTGATAATTCCAGTGTTTTGTGGAATATTTTGAGTGTTTTGTTTGGCGGGATTGTATAAACAGCATTTGGAACCACCACCAGACCATCGCTCGCTTCTGTCACACACATTGCTGTGTGATTCCCGATCAGTTCGGACAACATACTTTTGTGGTTTGGATCAAGGTGCTGCACAATTACGAAAGCCATACCAGTGTCGGGTGGCGTGTGATCCAAGAAGGCCGACAAAGCCTCTAGGCCACCAGCGGAGGTTCCTATTCCGACAATAAAAAATGCATCAGCTACCTTTTCAGCTGATTTTTTCTTGCCTTGATTGGTTGATACTAGGTTTTTTTTCACGTTTTGGGGCGTATTTTCCGATAAAATATAGTACTTTTACCAAGGGCGTGCCGCCCAGTCGGCAATTATGCTGATACATTGCTATTCTACGAGTCTGTGTCCAATAATTAGGGGTATTAAAAGCTACTAGTTTACAAAGATATTGAGTTTTAACTAATTTTAACATTTCATGGCGTCAAAAAACTGCTATGCAAGTGATTGTGTGGTCATAGGCGATCACCTAAACCACTATCAAAGAATACCTACCTATGCTCCAAACGCGGCACTGGTGTTAAAGATCAGGCTATAGCATGATTATTATCAGGTATTTAGTCCTTACTTTCCTACATTTTTGCGTTAATTGTGAATTTGTTGAATTTCAA
>CAIZLM010000163.1 GCA_903933805.1 uncultured Bacteroidota bacterium
CGATGAGTTTTTCTAAGTGGGTGATGTATTGGTCGGTGTCGGAGAGGGTGGTGGCTATGGCGGTTTGTTCGGCGAGGGTGGGGGGTATAGGTATTTTAAATTTTCTTATATCAAGAGGGCTAATATGAGGGATTGCTGAAGACGTTTTAACAGCGTCACAGTGTTTCGTGAAATATTCACTGCATATAAACTCTTTTAAGTAACCAATGTCTATTTTTTTTGAACGAACTCGTGCTACACGTTGTAGCAACAGTGCTGGCAAATCATTAGAGGATAGTTGGGCAAAACTCCTACCAACCAATGAGCCATCCATTGCAATGACAATATCCTTTTCTTGGAGGACATATTCTTTTAGTGCTGGTGTTATCTTATCCCAATATTGAGTGATTTCTTCCGCCCAATCCGTAACCCCCCTTTTAATATTTGAACCTCGCAATAGCCTAATACCAACAATGGAATACTTACTGCTTGGGAAAGGGAAGCCAGTGAGTAAATCAATTTCATTGCCAATTTCTTTCACCTCCCAATCACTTGGAATCACCCCAACTTCCGTTTGCTTGTAGCCAGTTTTCAGTTCCATGGTAAATTGTTGATTTGGTCTTGAAGTGCTCTCAATTTATTTATCAAATCGGTGAAAGGCAGACTATCGCCATAAATCATATTTTCCTGCATTTGTTTGTAGTCGCCCTCCCACAATGGCAATATTTCATCGGGTGGGATAAATGCTATGCTACTGGGGTTATGTTTGTCATAATCTACGCTTGGAATGGGGGTAAACTTGCGACGATGTGTTACGATGGTATTGTATAAATCTGGGCTTTGTAGCGCTAATTCAGCAAAGGGTGTTTGGCTTAGTTTTTCAATATCGTACAAATGGCGACTTAACCTGTCAACCCTCCTTTTTCCCTGAGGCTTTTGGAATTCCTCGTGTAACAGGAATATTTTTTCTAAAAAAGTGCGTTCTGGATTTACAACAGGTAATGTAATAGGCTTGTCCGCAAATGAGCGGTCACTATAGTTATAGGCTGTCAGGCTACAAAATGTCCTTGGCGTGAAGGGTTCTTTTAAAGAACGACTGACTACTTCAACCAAAAGTCTGGGTTTTAGGTATGTCTCGGTTTCTGTTAGACTGGGGTAGTAAATTTCAATGCTAATAGGGTCTTTATCTTTGTTACCTGCTTCCTCACTTTTGATGTCAACATTGGAAAAGCCCAGTTCGGAAAATTTGGAACTAAGTTCTTCAACAAAGGCTGTACTGACAAAATTATAACAAGATTGTCTCAATCTTTCTATTGCTCTATTGCTTAATTCTCCTGTAAACTTCAAATATTCCCTGTCCAACCCCAAATCAATATCCTCTGAAAAGCGTTCAATTAAATTCCAACCTTTACTTAATGAAGTGCCGCCCTTAAATGTTAAAGCATGTGCACACTCCATTGAAAAAATAATGGATAGGGTGTGTACCACCCACCAATCTTTTTCAATGGCTATGGCTGGCAAGCCTACCACTCTACCCGTTTCGTTGAAAATGTTACGCTTGGTTTCATCGGGCAATTTCAACCAATCTTTTAAATGTGAAAAGTCATTCATTGGAAGAGTTGTTTTGAGTAGTTGCAAGTAGTTTTTGAATCCAGACAGGTGCTAATTTTAAATCATGTAGCAGGTGGAAGTTTTTCTCCTTCTTTAGCACTGCCTTTATTTTTTCAATTTCTGCTGTTGTTATGTTGTCTTCTCCTATGGTTCGCAGTGCCTGAATGGCGAGTTTGCTAATGTCACCAATAGCCGCAAGGCTTTTGGAACTCGCTTTTTTGAAGATGATGGTTTGTTTGCCAATTTTTACTTTTCTTGCAGAAGCACTGGTGTAGTACACTATATTCAATGGCACTTGGGTAGTAAGCCCTAACTTATACATGGCATAACTTCCAGTAGGTACAATTCGTGCTTTATCTCTTTTTGCAATGGCTATGGCAATTTCATCCACAGATGGAAGTATTGTGCCAATAATTTTATCTTTTGCAGGACGAACATAAATACCTGTTGAAACTCTCTGCAATTCACCAGCCCGTACCAATCTCTCCAATGCTTTGTTCACAGATTTAGCATTGGCAATTGTAGCAAAACTATCTGCAAAAAATGCCGAACCTCTTTTGGCTTTTTTTATTTTATTAACTACTTGTATTTCAATACTTTCCATCATATAAATTACTATTTGTTGTCGCAAATATAGCGAGTATTTACGACAAAAAAACTTAGTACCCCATCTTCTCCAAGTGCTTCTTTACCTTTTCTTCCCAATGATTTACTTCTTGCAAGAGTTCTGTCAAAGTCGTTTCATAGCGTTCTGCCAACTCCTTGATGCGTTGGGTAAGGCGTTGACTGATGCGCTGCATTTCGTTCTTCACCGTGTTTTCAATGGTGGCAATCCATTTGTCCTCTACCACCAGTGTCTTTATTTCGGCTTCCGTCAGGGAGGGGTATTTGTCCTGTAGTTTTTTGTCCAACCCGGCTTTGGTCTCTTTCACCTTTCTGTTGGCTTCCGCTTGCTCCTCTGACAGTTTCAGGTATTGCTCCAGCACCTTCTTCTTTTCCAGTAACTCAGCATTGGTTTTGTCTGCTTTCAGGTCGGCGGTTACCGTCTTCAACTCCGCATTTACAGTAGCTTTGTTTACTTTGTCCAAGGAGCCGAAGAAGCCTTCTTCGCCACTGTGTTCCTCCTCCAGTTCTTCCAATTGTGCGGCAAGCGCATCGCGGTTGGCCTCTAATTGCTCCAAGGCTTTTTGCTCGGTTTCAAAGTAACGGTGTATCAAAAGTCCTTTGGGAATGAGTCTGCCTTCAAACTCTTTCTTCGCCCATTCCACCGCATTGCCAACTTTCCAGCCATCGCTGACCAGCAAATAGCAATCGTCCTGCATGGTTTCCATCCAGTAGGTCATCAGGTGCTGGTACACGTCGTATTTATCAATCAGTTGGAGGTTGCTGAAGGCATCCAGCAAGTCTTTACTGAGGGCATGAATGAAGGCTTTGGGCTTGGTATCGGTACCAATAGCCTTACAAATCGCCGTGTTTTTGTTTTTCCAAGCGGTAAATACTTCATTCACCTTGTTGGAGTAGGTGACGAATTCAGGATGGGAGAAGATGTTTTGCTTGATGTCTTCCTTGGCGATTTTTAGTTTGCTGAAATCAGGCCGCTTGCTTTTTTCAAACAGGTGGTTTTTGAGGGTCGGGTAAACCGTCCAATAATGTTGGAGTGCTTCGAGGTCGGCATTCGGGATGTCGCCCTGCAAATGCGCTTCGATGTTTTGAATGTCTTCGGATTCGGTGCTGTCTATGTAGCGCGGAATATTCAGGTTAAATTCCTTTTCGGCAATCTCCGTCAAAGAGACCATCCGGCTAAACCTGGGTACTTCAATCTGTTTGTTGAATACATCTACAATCTTGTGTATGTCCTGTTCCCGGAGCCGGTTTTTGTTCCCATCTTTTGCAAAGCCCTTCCCGGCATCCATCATAAAAACACCCTTCCGGGATTCGGCATTTTCCTTGTCCAACAAAATCAGACACGCAGGAATACCAGTGCCGTAAAACAAGTTGGCAGGCAGCCCAATGATGCCTTTCACGATGCCCTTTCGAATCAGGTTTTGGCGAATTTCCGCTTCTGCATTCCCTCGGAAGAGGACACCGTGGGGCAAAATAACCGCTGCTTTACCATTGCGTCGAAGCGATTTGACGATGTGCAGTAGAAATGCGTAATCGCCATTTTTGGCAGGAGGTACGCCGTAGCCGTAGAAACGACCACTTTCCTGTTGTTCTTCCGGAATATTCACCCCATTGCTCCAACTCTTAAAACTAAACGGGGGATTGGCAACGACGAAATCAAAAGTTTTGATCCGTCCGCTATCATCCCGAAAAAGTGGATTGGAGAGGGTGTTGCCATGCTTGACGACTGCGGTGGGGTTGTTGTGCAGGATCATATTCATGCGTGCCAAGCCAGCGGTGGTGGTATCGTTTTCCTGTCCGAAGACAGAAATCAATTTCTCTGCTTCATCAGCGACTTTCAAAAGTAGCGAGCCAGAGCCGCAAGTGGGGTCATACACGGACGTTTCGGAGGTTGAGTTTAGGCTGTTGATCCCGATAATTTTTGCCATTACCCGGCTTACTTCGGCAGGAGTGTAAAACTGGCCCTTGCTTTTGCCGCTTTCGGTAGCAAAGTGCCGCATCAGAAATTCATAGGCATCCCCCAAGATGTCATCTCCTTCTGCACGGTTGCCCCCAAAATTCAGAGAAGGGTTTTCAAAGATGGCAATGAGGTTGGTCAGTTTCTTCACCATGTCTGCCCCGCTACCCAGCTTGTCGGGGTGTGCAAAGTCGGGCATATCCGACAGTTTGTTGGCTTCTGCGATGGGGCCAATGATCTTTTTGTTGATGTCCTCCCCGATGTTTGGCGTGTTTTTTAGCGCCACCATGTCCTGAAACGTAGAACCTGCGGGAATCTTGATGGGGGCGAAAGGTTGCCCTGCATATCGGTCGCTGATGTATTTGATGAAGAGCATCACCAGCACGTAATCTTTGTACTGGCTGGCATCCATGCTGCCGCGAAGTTCGTCGCAGGATGCCCAGAGAGAGGAGTAGAGTTCTGATTTTTTGATTGCCATAGCGGGTTATTCCGTTATTAAAGGGACAATTATAGGTAAATAAAAACGTAACTGGTTAGCGTGGTCGCGTCTGAGACAAAAAAATGATCATTTTTCTGGCTTGCGTGTTGTTCGCCACGATCATCCCGATCGCCGCGCTTGGTGTTTTCGCCGCGCTTGGTGTTTTCACCAAGCGC
>CAIZLM010000164.1 GCA_903933805.1 uncultured Bacteroidota bacterium
CAGCATTACAGGCAGTTACAACTGTTCTTGTTCCACGAATGCCGGCACGATGAGCCTCGTACCACTTTCTGCCTGCGAGGGCCAAACGGTGACAGCCTTGCATTTGGGTGGTGAAAACCTAGATGGCAATGATGTTGCTTCTTTTGTACTGCACAACAATTCGGGGACTTCTTTGGGTACCATTTTGGCACAAAATAATACAGGCGTATTTGGATTTTCGAGTGGTATAGTGTATGAAATACCCTATTATATTTCGTATGTTGTCGGCAATGACTTGGCAGGTATTCCCGATCTGACAGATCCTTGCTTATCTGTTGCCCAAGGACAACAGGTTGTATTCCATGAAAATCCGGTCGCAAATGCTGGCCTTGACGCAGAGACTTGTGGCCTCAATCTAACATTACAGGCCAACACAGGCATTGGGGTGGGTAATTGGAACATTGTCACTACCCCCAATGGTGGCAGCTTGAATCTTTCTGGTTTACAAAACCCCAATTCAACGGCCAGTAGCTCGGTTTTTGGAACATACCTACTGAGTTGGACCTTGAACAACAATGGCTGTGTGGGTGTAGACACTGTGCAACTACAATACAACAACGCTCCTACCGCAGTATCCCTGCTACAAACCTGCGATGCCGCCAATGAAAACTACACCGTTTCTTTTGAAATAAGTGGAGGCACACCGGGTTATACTGTTACAGGAAGCCCCTCAGGTACAGAGAACGGAAGTACTTTTATTTCCAGTCCCATTTCCAACAGCGCCAATTACACCTATATAATTACAGACAGCGCAGGTTGTGTGTCACCGCCAATTTCTGGCACATACAGTTGTAACTGCGCCAGCCAATCTGGCATTATGGACATTGGATTGCGTTCTGCCTGTGAAGGTGGCAGTATCGCTACCGTATATTTGGGTGGCGAAAACTTGGATGGCAACGATATCGGTGGGTACTTCCTGCACACAAGCTCCGGAAACACACTTGGAAACGTGCTTGCAGTAAACAATTCGGGCATTTTTTCATTTCAAAATGGCATGGTGTATGGCACTACCTATTATGTTTCTCATGTAGTGGGAAATGAGTTGAATGGAATTCCGGACACCACCGATTTTTGCCTGGCGGTATCAGCCGGCCAGCCGATTGTTTTTTTCCAAAACCCTGTTGCAGTTGCCGGCACAGACGTGAGTACCTGTGCCAACAACCTAAATCTTGGGGCCAATAACCTAGCGAATGGGTTTGGTCAATGGTCCATATCAGGTGGTAATGCTGCTGATATTACCATCAATGAACCCAGCAATCCGTTGAGCAGTGTTAGCAGCACCCAGCCAGGGGGATATGCTTTAACCTGGACGATCACACAAAATGGCTGTATTGGAACCGATGTAGTAAACCTTCAATTCAATTCAACGCCGGTACTGGACGACCTTGTTCGAACCTGTGATGCCACCAATGAAAATTATACCGTTGCGCTAACGGTGTCAGGTGGCACCGCGCCGTACAACGTTAACACAGCACAGATCGCAGGTAGCACGTATACCTCCAGTCCGTTGGCCAACGGTCAAAACTACTCGTTTACTGTTACCGATGCAAATGGTTGCAGTATGCCCGCTGTGGTAGGAGCATACAGTTGTAACTGCACCACCAATGCTGGTACGATGCCTTTGCCGACCTTAAAGGCTTGTGCTGGAACATCCATTACCGTCGTTGCCAATGCCAACCAAACGCTGGATGCGAATGACATCACGTCCTACGTACTGCACAATGGCGCTGGGCCGGCTTTGGGCCAAGTGTTTGCACAAAACAACACCGGAATCTTCGTGCTTCAGCCTGGAATGTCACCCGGGGAAATCTACTACGTCTCCATCGTTGCCGGTAATCCACTGGGAAACAATCCTGATCCATCGGACCCTTGTTTTTCAGTAGCCTCGGGCCAGGCCGTCGAATGGCTTGAAAATCCCGCACCAGACGCAGGCGTTGACGGTGAAATATGCGGGAAAACCATCAGCCTACAAGCCCAGTCCACTGGGTTTAACGGCGTTTGGTCGCTGGTATCTGGTCCTGGCACGGCTGTTTTTGCCGCTCCGAGCAGCGCGATGAGTGCTGTAACAGTAACACTTCATGGCAACTATGTTTTTCAATGGACAGAGACGAATGGCCTATGCTCCGGTAACGATGCTGTATCTATTAGTTTCAACGAAACACCTGATTTAACAGGATTACTTGAAAGTTGTAATGGAACGAATACACAATATACCATTTCGTTTAACGCTACTGGTGGCACCCCACCTTATACGGTCATGGGCTTGGCCGGCACTTTTTCCGGATCGGTATTTACGTCAGTGCTAGTAGCCAACAACAGCGCCTATAATTTTACGCTGGCAGATGCCAGTGGATGCGCTTCAGCCGGCATTTCGGGTTCTGAAAACTGCAATTGCAGCACAGATGCCGGTACTATGCAGGTAACTCCGCGCTCCTTTTGCCTAAATTCGCCTGCTACCGGCTTTTGGAACAACGATGGCAATACGGATTCGGACGACCTGGTTGGATACATCTTACACAGCAGCGCGGGGCCAACCCTTGGAACAATTTATGCCACGAACAGTCAACCAACCTTCAATTTTGGCGGATCACTTCAACCTGGTGTCACCTATTATATTTCGGCAATAACAGGCAACAATGTTGGGGGTATAATTGACTTAAACGACCCTTGTTTGAGTATTGCTCCCGGGGTTCCTGTGCTTTGGAAGCCTCAACCCAACGCTACCCTTACCGGTGACGCTTCGATATGTGCTGGACAAAGTGCCGTACTTTCCTTTGCGGGAACGGGTACGTATCCTTTGAATGTTGTGTACTCAAACGGCACGATGCAAAACAACATTATACTTTCTGCCCCACAGGTAGTAACGCTGAATGTCACGCTTGGAGACACCACAACTTATACCCTGATTTCGGTCAGCGATGGTTCTTCTCCTGTCTGTAGTGCCTCCCTTCAGGATGATATTACCTTGTTGGTACACCAGCCAGTCAATGCCGGAAAAGCCAATGAACCTGTTTCTCTTTGTACGGATTCTAATATTCCGGTTGTTTTGGCCAACTTGATCACTGGAGAGCAGTTGGGCGGAAAATGGTTTGAAACATCTCCGGTTCATTCTTTGCCGGGCGCATTCAATGATTTCATTGGGTCGTTTCAAACAACCGGACAACCAGCAGGCACGTACACCTTCCGCTACTTGCTCACGGCACCACCTCCATGCCCGGATGATGAAGAAACCGTTACCATCAACCTGTGGCCAGCCCCGGTTGCCGATGCCGGTGAAAACCAGACCATTGATTGTGATCTGACCAGCGCCATACTGGGTGGGAATGGTACCACGGATGGCATTGGTTATCAGTGGTCTATTGACAGCAGCGAAATTGGGACAACCAAACAACTCGAGGTGTTGGAGGCCGGTGTTTATACCCTGTTGGTTACAACACCAGCCGGCTGTAAGGACGAGGATAAGGTTACCATATTTGTGGACAATCAAGTCCCCATTGCCGAGAAGATCAACATCAAAGGCATTCGGTGTTATGGTGAAAAAAATGGGTTGATTGCCATTGATTCCATAACCGCTGCACATCCCATGGTTCAATATTCTTTAAACGGTGGACCTTTTCAATCCAATCCATATTTCTCAGACTTGGGTGCGGGGAATTATACCATCACGTTGATGGATCCTAATGGCTGTGCGTCCACGACTGCACTCCTGCAGATCGAACAACCTGCCGAAGTAACAGCCGACCTTGGCGCTGATATCGACGTCACCTTGAGTGATTCGGTGCACCTTAAGGTTGAAACAGCTATTCCGTTGAGCGCATTGGATACCATTATTTGGCAACCATTGTTGGACACATCGTATAACCGTAGAGCAGATGAACAGCATTTGTTCCCACTGGAGTCTTGGCGCGTAAAAGTGACCGTGATAGATTCGAATGGCTGTAAGGCGTACGATGAAGTGTTGATACGCCTAGAAAAACCGCGCAACATTTTCATCCCCAATGTTTTCAACCCGGAGTCTGGCCAAGATCCCGTCCTGTATGTTTTTGGAGGGAAAGGAGTCGAAATGATAGAGTCTTTTTTGATTTTTGACCGCTGGGGAACACAAATATTTGAGCAACAAAACTTCTTTCCGAATGACCCAGCCAATGGCTGGGACGGAACCTACAGGGGAGAAAAACTCAACCCTGCAGTTTTTGTTTACCAGGCTAAAGTGAAATTTATTGATGGGCAAACACTGCTTTTCAAAGGCGATATAACCCTTATCAGGTAATTCCCTGTTGCACCAAATGAGCGCAGTGTGTCTTTTGATTGACTATTGTTGGCGTCTCATTTAAATAGTACCCAAACATGCCAAAAAGTTTATATTCAAACATTTTTTGATTTGATTTTTTGAGAATATGCAAAAATTTTTCATTAGGCTGCTTTTTCTTGGTGCTTTTTTTTCCGCTGAAGCCCAATTGCCGCTTCCTTGCTTGCCAGGACAGGCTCCTGCGGATGACTGTTCCGATGCCTGCATTTACTGTAATTTTAACGGTTTGGTGAGCAGTACCACAGGTTATACTTCCGGACCGGCCAATGGTTTTTGTGGTTCTATTGAAAATGATCAATGGTTGGGATTTATTGCCGGAGCCAGTTCGGCTACTTTCACGGCAACGCCACTCAATTGTACCAATGGAGATGGTGTTCAAATGGCGATTTATGATGATTGCAATGGCGTTCCCATTGATTGCAATGGTGGTCAAGGAGGGGGAGGTTCAATTCCCGTGATATTAACCGATGTACCTTTGGTACCAGGAACCAACTATTTTCTTTTGGTGGACGGTTTTGGTGGAGACCAGTGTACTTTCAGTATTATTGTTGATCCACCCATAGCGGTGATTGCACCGCCCTTGGGCAGCAGTATCGGCCCTATTCAAGGACCAGGCGCTGTCTGCCCAGGCGCTGTTGTGACGTATTCTGTCCCCCCTGTTCCAAATGCAGGTGCCTATACTTGGACAGTGCCCAGCGGATGGCTTATCAATGGACTGCCCTCTCCCCAGCAAGTGTTGGCGGGAGACGGTGGGAATTCCGTGCAAATAACCATTGGATCAAGTAGCGGGCAGATATGCGTAAAAGCAACCAATTCGTGTTATTCAAACGGTCCCTCTATTTGTAAAGTTATCATGGTAGCGCCCATTCCGCCCACAATTTTACAGCCAGTGGCCGTGTGCAATGAAGATACCCCCTACACTCTACCATGGGGAGACCAGGCGCCTTCAAGTGGAATTTATCAAACAATCCTAGAGTCTTATCTGGGGTGTGATAGTATTGTCCGCCTTCAAGTGACCATTAAGCCCCCACTCGTTACCAATCTTCCCCCGAAGACAATATGCGCTGGTGATCATGTTACCATTTGCGGGGTTGACTATATTGAGGCTGGGAGTTTTGCCCACCTGTGTGAATCCTATCAGGGCTGTGACAGTGTTGTCAACTTTTCCGTAGAAATATTGGATCCCGTTGCGCATATCAATGGTGGCGGAACGCTCACTTGTAACACCACCGCTATTACACTGACGGCATCTCCTTCACCACAGGGCACTATTTTTAACTGGAAAAATCCGTTGGGACAAATATTGAGCGTAAGCAACAGCCTAAATGTTACGACTCCTGGATTCTATATTCTAACCGCCACACTCAATGGGGGTGGTATTCAGTGCACAAAAGGCGATACCATTCTGATCGGATCAAACACCATTCCGCCCAGTGTCTCAAGCACAGGAGGAATCCTAAATTGTACCGTCAATGCAGTACAGTTGATGGCCATGTCGAACGCGACAGCGCCTGCTTGGGCCTGGAGCGGGCCGGGGGGCTTTACCGCCTCCATTGCCAACCCAATTGCTGTGTTAACAGGAACCTATCTAGTCACTGTCACCAATAGCGTATCTGGCTGTAGTGCAACATCCACGGCCATTGTAACCGCCAATACAGCGCTGCCAGAGATTACTACGTTCGGCGCTACGTTGAGTTGCGCCATTAACTTTGCCCAAATAACCGTTATCCCAGATCCAACGACGGTAACCTTCAACTGGAATGGACCGAACAATTTTACTTCCAATATCCAGACGCCCACGGTGACTGAAGCTGGCAACTACAATGTTACGGTGACCAATACTGTCAACAATTGTACCGCCACAGGTACGGCTCCAGTACTGTTGAACAATACCCCCCCAGGTGCTTCGGCGTTGGCCGTTGGAGCAATCGGATGCACCACGCCTACTGTTCAACTGAACGGTGGACCGGGAACACCGGGAAACACATTCGTCTGGTCCGGTCCCAATGGTTTTTTCTCCACCGCTCAAAATCCCAATGCTGGTACTGCAGGTATTTATTCGGTGGTGGTCCGCGGTGCAAATGGCTGTACCAGTGTGGCTTCTGCGCCTGTATTCGGTGATACACTCGCGCCCAATGCTGTGGCTACCGGAGGAACCGTGACCTGCGGCGTTCAGTCAATCAGTATCTTCGGCAATTCTGATACCAATGATGTCACCTTTGGTTGGAGCGGCCCTGCAGGTTTTGCTTCGGGCCTTCAAAATCCGATGGTTTCCGACACGGGTGCATACATTTTAACAGTGACCGGACCCAATACTTGCACCAATACTTCAACCACCGTTGTGCTGGGAGATTTTGCCACGCCCAATGCTAGTGCAACCGGAGGCACCATTACCTGCACCCAAAGCACAACTTTTATTGCTGGAACCAGTAACACAACCGGGGCAACCCTAGCATGGACTGGTCCGGGGGGATTTACTTCCAACTTGGCCACAGTAGAAGTAAATACTGTTGGCAATTATGTGGTAATTGCTACGGGGCCAAATGGTTGCACAACAACAGCCACTGCTTTTGTACTTCCAGACGCCAATTTGCCCAATGCAACTGCAGAAGGTGGCGTGTTAAATTGTACAACCGACACCGTCGCTCTAAACGGTGGATCTACTTCTCAAGGCGTGTTACTCACTTGGTCAGGCCCAAACAACTATTATGGTATTGACGAAGATCCAATGGTCACGGTAGCGGGAGTTTATGTACTGACTGTGATCAATACCTCAAACGGCTGTACCGCCCAGGCTTCTGCAACAGTGGGTTTGGATACAATACCGCCGGGGGCACTTGTGGAAGGAGATACCCTGACGTGTGCCGAGCCCAGTGCACTATTGAATGGGTTGTCAATCGCACCCAATGCAATTGTATCATGGTTTTGGACGGGACCTGACAATTTTTCTTCCAACGACCAAAATCCCGCCGTCAATGAACAGGGCGATTACTTTTTAAAAGTTGTCAACGTTGAAAACGGGTGTGTTTCCACTACGACTGCCACTGTTGAAGTCGATCAGGTGTACCCGGTTGCCAGTTCCAGTTCCGGTATATTAACCTGTATCCTTGATACCCTCGTTCTACAAGCCGCGTCCAATATGTCATGCTCGTTTGAATGGACTGGGCCAGAGGGATTTTCTTTCAACGGCGACGATCCAAATGTTGTTGCTCCTGGAAATTACCAACTCGTTGCGACGTCTTTGGGTAACGGTTGTAGAGATACCTTGGAGATATTAGTGGGACAGAACATTTCAACGCCAGATAGTATCGTTACAACAGGAAATACCATCAACTGCCTGAATTCGACGGTTACCATTGGTGCTTATTCACCAGCAGCAATTGCGTACTTATGGAGTGGCCCCGGTATTATTAATCCCTCCATTCAACAACCCATGGTCAACACCAGTGGTCTGTATGTGGTGACGTTAACGGGGGCCAACGGCTGTACCAGTATGGCTGAAACAGCCGTTGAGCTGGATGTCAATCCACCCAATATTGTGGCATTGTCCAACAACATTGTCACCTGTTTAAACCCCATGGTCAATATTCAGACCATCATCAACACGACTTCGCCCCTGATGGGCGTAGTATGGTCGGGACCCAATAATTTCATGGATACCACCGCAAATACACTGGTTTCATCAGGTGGAAATTATACAATTGTGGCTACGGCTGTGAATGGCTGTACCAATGAAGCGTTGGTCGCTGTTCAAGAAGACACGGCAAATCCTGACATTTCAGGCATTGGCGGCACTATTTCATGCGTAGATACCCTGATCACCATATACGGTAACTCACAAACAAATGCGGCCTCTTTTAATTGGACCGGGCCTGATAACTTCAATTCAACTGAAAAAGATCCTGTTGTTGGAATTGGCGGTGTTTATACCTTGACCGCCATCAGCCCGAACGGTTGTACTGCTTCGACACCTGTGGTTGTATTGTTGGATATTGCGAAACCTGATATTGTTACAAATGTATCTAATGTGTTGGATTGCAATGATTTAACTGCTACGGTGTCGGGAAGCTCACTGACACAAACCGTTGAGTATCGGTGGATTGGACCCAATAATTTCAATGCCAATACCGCATCCGCCTTGGTTAACACCCCAGGAGACTATGAATTGTTCGTAAAAGCATCCAATGGATGTATCTCCAACAAGGTGGTGAGTGTTGTCCAAGATACTACCCCTCCGGATGCCAGCGCGGTTGGTGGCACCGTCAATTGTATCACCGGACAACTTGCCTTGAATGGGATCTCATCTGCGCCTGGCGCCTCCTATAACTGGATAGGCCCGAATCAATTTACAGCCACAACACAAAATCCAACGGTTTCTTTTCCCGGAGAATATCAACTGACAGTTACGGGTACAAATGGCTGCACGGCAACTGCCACGGCGGATGTCGTCGCAAACAACGAATCCCCAATGGTGACGCTGGGGGGCGGTGGAACCCTAACCTGCACGACGCTCGATTTACTATTAACATCCAGTATTCAAACACCTGGTGCGACAGGATTGTGGTCAGGACCCAACATTACCAACCCTACCAATTCCGATATTACAGTTTCGACTCCAGGAACCTATATGTACACCGTTATTGCTCCAAACGGATGTATTTCTACGCCAGTGGTATCCGTTTTGCAAAATATTCTGCCGCCTCAGTCTGTGAGCGCCACGGGAGGTCTCTTAAATTGCACCTTTCCAACAGTACAACTGAATGCCAGCAGTACCTCTCAGGTAAGCTACTTTTGGAATGGTCCAGGAAATTTCACGTCATCGCTTCGAAATCCTTTCGTCACCAATCCTGGAAGTTACACCGTGACCTTTACCGATGTGAACAATCAATGTACGGCAACTGCTGTTGCGGTGGTAACGCAAGATCCCACGGTACCGGACGTCGTTGTCACGGCTGATTCATTGACTTGTACCACGACTTCGGTCGTCCTAAATGCCACTTCTAACACACCCAATGTTACGTACCTGTGGTCGGGACCGAATAACTTTACCGCTACCCAAGAGGATCCAACAGCGAGTGTTCCGGGTCTCTACACCGTCGTTGCAAGGGCAAGCAGTGGATGTACCACCACGTACAATTATGTATTGGCCCAAAACACCACCCACCCGATGCTCAGTGTATTGGGGTATACACTCACATGCGCCCAACCATCCGGTATTATTTCAGCATACTCTACCACCATAGGTTCAATATTTCAATGGACAGGACCCAATAATTTCACTTCCGTAGTAGCTACTCCTATGGTCACGGAGGCCGGTTTGTACTCTGTGGTCGCTACATCACCCAATGGATGTTCAACTTCGGCACAGGTAAACGTTGTTTCCGATATTACTATTCCTGTCATTGGCGTGTTGGGCGGAACCATAACATGTGCTATTCCAACGATAACACTATCGGCAACATCAGATGTGGTGGTCGAGTGGAACTGGTTGGGACCCGATAATTTTGTTGACAACAGTCAGAATCCAACAATCTCCGTACCTGGCAATTACATGGTGACCGCCACGGCGTTAAACGGCTGTGTTCGTACGGGGATGGCCACTGTGCTGTCGGAAACGCAGAGCCCCAACACCACTATTTCGACACCGGATCAACTGGATTGCACCACCACACAAGTTGGATTGAATGCAACAACGGCAGGAGTCGGGCAATACAGCTACCAATGGCAAACACAGGGCGGAGCCATTCAATCCGGCGCCAACACTAATTCGCCCTTGGTAACCCGCGCTGGGGTCTATACGGTACTTGTCACCAATCTATCCACCGGCTGTACGACCACAAAAGAGGTGGTTGTGGGTGTTGATCCAGCTACTCCATCCGGGATAGTTGCCGTACAAAAGAACGTTTCCTGCCATGGAGAAACTGATGGAAAACTGCGCATTGACTCCATCGTAGGGGGTACAGCGCCGTTTGTTTATTCCGTTGACAAAAGGCCATTCGAATCGGCTGTGCTTTATACTGCATTAACGCCCGGCACACACAGCTTGGAAGTGCAAGATGCCAACGGATGCTCCTACGAAACCTCCTTTTTTATCGATGAACCCGAAGATTTTCTCATCAATATTGGTTCAGACACCACCATTCACTTAGGTCAATCCATTGTCATCAACCTCCAAAATTTTTCTACAACGCCAGAACGTGTGAAAGAAACAAGGGTAACGCCTGTGACACTGATATTCCCAGATACCCTGACGCCACTACAATCCTTTCGTTACCAAGTGGAAGCAATAGATTCAAATGGGTGTGTTGCCAAAGATGACAGAACCATCCGAGTCGATCGGGAGCGCTGGATATATATCCCCAATATTTTCAAACCCAACACCTTAAACAACAATTTACTGCAGGTGTTTGGAGGTGATGATACTGAATTGATAGTGTCGTTTCTTGTTTTTGACCGTTGGGGCACGGAAGTATTTCAATACAATAACTTTCAACCAAATGACCCTGCCGCAGGATGGGATGGAACCTACAATGGACAAGACATGAATCCCGGTGTGTTTGTTTACCTTGTTCAGGTACAATTCAAAGATGGAGAAACGGAGATTTTCAAGGGCGACGTTACGTTGATTCGCTGATTTTGTAACATGGTTATTATGAATCGATTGAAACCCCCCAATGGACGAAAGCAACCAATTTGAACAGCATCGGCTACTGCTTTCCCAAGTGGCGGAGGGAAGTGAGCCTGCCTTTGCTGCATTGTATGCTATGTATAAAAATTCGGTGTACAACACGGCACTGAGTTATCTTCAAAATACCGTAGAAGCGGAAGATGTAACGCAGGATGTTTTTGTTAAAATTCATGCATCTGCGGCATTTTTTCAAGGAAAATCATCGGTTAAAACATGGATTTATCGCATCACTATCAACCATACACTGGATCAACTCCGCCATAAAAAACGCCAAAAACGCTTTGGCGACTTTGTACAGTTGTTTCAACCGGGCGGCACTAATCCCAGCCTCGATATCCCCGATTTCGATCATCCTGGCGTATTGTTGGACCAAAAAGAGGATGCACGCATCGTGTTTAAAGCCATAGCATTACTACCAGAACAACAAAAAACAGCTTTTATTTTGGCCTTTATTGAAGACCTGCCCCGACAAGAGGTCGCCTTGGTGATGAACGTGTCGATCAAAGCCGTGGAATCCCTTTTACAACGCGCAAAAAAAAACTTACGCAGTTCCCTCGATTTTTTATTACCAGACCGAAGGGTTTAATATGGAACACCGTCTAATAAGGTGATTTATGTGGTGGTCGGGATTTATTAACCTAATGGTAGGTTAATCCATTGCATTTTTCAAATCCTTTTTGCGTTGATAAATTTTCTGAACAATCAATTGTAAAACAAAGCCGCGTATTCCCATGAATGAAAATTGGAAAGATGATGTTCTAAATTGTGTGACAGGTATATCAAAAGCTGAACCCAATTCCCTACTGTACCACACCATTCGCGAAAAAATTATATACAACGCTCGAATGAAGCCGTCGGTGGTAAAAAAACCTTACTTGGCGTTGGCCGCGGCATGCTTAGCTTTGGTGTTGACCGCCAATATTTGGATATTCAATCAAAGTAATGTAACTTCTAGTTTACCAACCGATTACCCAATTGACCTAGCAAATTTTAACCTCTATTGACCCTTCCATGAAAAGAGAAACTTTCCTCACCACGGCGGTCATCGCATTGTTATTACTCAATATAGGGATACTCAGTATATTGTTTATTCGCCGCCCGCCACCCGACAATCGGCATGCGCTGGACCAGCAAATTGTGGAGATGTTAGCGCTGAACACTGTACAGCAAAAACAGTTTGAACAGCTCAAATCAGACCATCATCAGAAAATGATTGCCAGTGAACATGATTATCGCTTGGCTATGCAGAATTACTTTGGACTGCTAGAAAATGATTCCATTGTGCCGGAACAGCGCGATTCGTTGTTACAATTGTTGCTGCACAGTCAGCGGGATAGAATTACCGTTACTTTTGAACATTTCCAAGCGTTGAAAAACATGTGTAGTCCGGAGCAAAAAGTAAAATTCCCGGAATTACTTCCGGATTTAATGACGGTTATTCTACCCAAATCACCACCGCCGGCGCCAGGCGGTAAACCGCTATAAACATGCGTTGTTTGCTGTCAGCCATATTGGTTGTCGTTACTTTTTGTGGATTTACACCCCAGCAGAAACCAGGGTTGGGCAGTGTAACCTTGGCCATCGATCTCCGGTTTTCAGGAGAGCCACTCGTTTTGGGGAGATATTTATGCCATTCCGCCCATCAGGACAGCTTGTCTATTGACGTTTGGAGGTTTTATATTTCTGCGGTTGAATTCAAAAATAACGGTGTGGTCCGTTTCACTGAAAGTAACAGTTATCACCTGGTGGACGCTGAACTATCAAATTCTCAAACCTTTGTCATCCACGGTGTTCCAATCGGTGATTACGATGCCATTTGTTTCAATATTGGAACGGACAGTCTGACCAATGTTTCCGGTGCGATGGGGGGTGATTTGGACCCAACACTCGGCATGTACTGGGCTTGGAACACGGGCTATATCAACTGTAAAATTGAGGGCCGTAGTAATGCCTGCAAAACCTTACATCACGCTTTTGAATTTCACTTGGGAGGGTATATGCCCCCGAATCAGACCGTTAGAAAACTACAATTGCCTGTTGAGCACCTCCGAGTGGTCGAAGACAGCACTGCACCGCTGAGAATAACAAGTGATTTATTTTCGTTTTTCTCCCATATTCGCCTAGACACTACCAACAAGGTGATGATTCCTTCCAGGGTAGCAGCGCAATTGGCTGATAATTTTGCTAAAACATTTACCGTACAATAAATGGATTTTCCCAAAATCAATAGAACAGTTGTTGTTGCAGGGATTTTTTTTGTCATCATTGCATTTAAGGGAACAGAACCAATATTGGTTGTTCCTGCTGGCTGGCCCAAGCCTGCGTATGATGTTGCCAAAAATCCATTGACCACTGCAGGGGTTGCTTTGGGCAGGCAATTGTTTTATGACCCGTTGTTGTCCAGCGACACAACAATTTCCTGTGCCAGTTGCCATTTACAGGCAACCGGATTTGCACACGTTGACCATCAATTGAGTCACGGCATTTTTGGAAGAATCGGAAAGCGCAATGCACCAGGCCTGATGAATCTGGCATGGAGTACGTCATTTATGTGGGACGGAGGGGTGAATCACCTCGACATGCAACCAATAAACCCCATCACAAGTCCAGACGAAATGAATGAAACGATGGGAAACGTGGTAAAAAAACTCAACAACTCCCCCAAATACCGCAAGTTATTTAACCAAGCTTTCGGAGACAGCTTGGTTACCGGTCAGAAAGTTCTATTGTCATTGTCTCAATTTGTATTGACACTTCAATCTTACAATGCTCGTTACGATCGATATGTGCGCAAGGAACCGGGCGCCGACTTAACCATACAGGAATTGAATGGCCATCGGATTTTTAGATTACATTGCAACACTTGCCACACCGAACCGCTGTTTACCAACCATGGTTTTGCCAACAACGGACTTCCTGTTGATACAGGTTTGATGGACATTGGTCGCATGAGCATTACCCAAAAACCTTCAGATTCTTTAAAATTTAAGGTTCCGACGCTCCGGAATATTCAATTTACCTTTCCATACATGCACGATGGTCGTTTCAAAAAATTGCTGGATGTAGTTAACCATTATACCAATGGAATTCAATCAAGTAACACCTTGGATCGCCAATTACAACAGCCCATTGTACTGACACACGAAGAAAAGATTGACTTGGTGGCTTTTTTACGGACGCTGACGGATCGTGATTTTTTGTTCGATCCCAGGTTTAGCTTTCCCAGAGAGTAACTGGTTAGCGTGGTCGCGACTGAGACAAAAAAGTGGGTCTTTTTGGGCCAGACAGCGTGTCACCAAACCATTTACCCCATTTACTAATACCCCCTTAAATTAACGGTATCACTCTCGACCATATCTGCCCATTTTCCCATTTTTTTCTGAATTACCCTGAAATGCTGTTCGTCTTCCGGACCAACGAATGAAATGGCCAATCCGGTTGCTCCCGCCCGGCCCGTTCTGCCAACTCGGTGAATAAAATCTTTCGGAGACCGGGGCAGTTCGTAGTTGACCACTACCGGAAGATAAGGGATGTCAATACCCCTAGAGGCGAGGTCACTTGCTACCAACACGGTGATTTCACCGGATTTAAAATAGCGCAGAGCATCCGTTCTAGCGCCCTGACTTTTTTCGCTGTGTAAAGCCAGTGCCGATATTCCGTTGATTTTTAGTTTGTGGACAACACTGTCTGCTTTGTGAACAGAGGAGGTAAAAACCAGTACCTGCCGAAGTCCTTGCTCTTTTATTAAATAGCGCAACAATGGGCCTCTACGGGCTTCCGTAACACGGTACCCAATTTGTTTGATGTCGTCGAAATGTTCCTCGTCGGGTGTTATTTCAATGGTAACTGGGTCATGCAAGAGCATCTCTGTAATGGTGTGGACGTCTTTGCCAAGGGTTGCCGAAAACAAAATATTTTGCCGCTTGGTGGGCAACATGGCTAAAATTTGACCCATTTCGGCTTTAAAGCCCACATTCAACAGCTTGTCAGCTTCGTCCAATACCAAAATGTCAACCTCCGACAAATAAAGGGCCTTATTGTTTACCAGATCGAGTAACCGTCCGGGAGTAGCTACCAATATTTCAACCCCTTGTAATTGCATCATTTGAGGATTGATAGAAACCCCGCCATATACGGTGAGTGATTTCACCTTCCTTGAAAGGTTGGTGGAAAAAAAAGTGAAAACAGAAGCAACCTGCATGGCCAGTTCTCTCGTAGGTACTAATACCAATGCCTTGATGTGTCTATTGCTGGCAGGTGCTTTTTTTTGAAACTGTTGTAAAATGGGTAAAACAAAACTTGCGGTTTTACCCGACCCAGTTTGTGCTATGCCGAGAACGTCTTTCCCAGCCAAGATGGCAGGAATCGCAGCCTCTTGGATGGGATATGGCGTTGAATAATCTGATTTGTCGATGGTGGTTAGAAGCGGACCGGTAAGGCCTAAAGCTGAAAATGACATGTGTTTTTGGGGTTGAAGAATGGATTGGCGTCAATATTGTTCCAATATTTGAGGCAAAGGTAATCGGTTTAAGCGGGTTTGCCCATCCTAACCAACGCTTCATCTCAACAAGCAATATAATGGCGTGTGATAGTAAATGGTTAAGTGGCACGATGTCAGTTCCAAAAAGGCCCACTTTTTTTATCTCAGACGCGACCACGCTAACCAGTTACTTAATAATAATATTAGCTTAAACACCGAAGGGTTTTAAACAATAGGTCGTCTAAGCAATTATTTACTTACTGAACGACCTAAGCAGTTATTAAACCGATTAAATCTTCTTCATGAAAAAATTAATACTACTACCGGCGATGTTTTTCTTCGTCAACGCAGCTTTTTCCCAAACATCCCCAGCCATTGCTTCCTGGCTGAGAAACACAACTGGTATAACCGGTCGTCACTATATTGCCGGAAACTCAACCCCTATCAACGACGCTTATCCTGCCAATGTTCAGACGGTACAGTACACCACAAACAATGTTTACGTTAGCTGTAGTGGGATTCCTTCCTATATCATCGGCCCTTATCAAGATGGAAACCCCAGTCAAGGTGTCAACAACAACAATATCTACAAAATCCCCCTGAACCCGGTTAAAAACAACGGCAATCCTACCAATACCAATGGGGGAACCATCGGCGTTTTCATCAACGGCGTATCGCTTTTTGATTACCGCGATGGCGTTTCTTACAACATCAACACTGGTACCAACCAAGGTGGGCCCACTGGTGGCATGGGCAATGGTGTCTGGAATCGAGATGCCATTGTGGCCGAACGGGTGGGTTTTGACTGCGCAAAAGGACACCCTGCCATGGGAAATTATCACCACCACCAAAACCCCAGCGCGTTCAACCTGGATTTGAGCGTTATTTCAAATGTCTGTAACCTGTACCTTGCCGATGGTTTGTATGTAATTGATTCCACCAAACACGCACCACTGCTTGGTTTTGCATAC